>JAABSS010000347.1 GCA_011390235.1 Desulfotignum sp. | reverse complement strand
GCCTTCAATATCATTATGATTTATTTCTCCCGGCCGTATCCATGTTTTAAAAATGTTGTTTTCATCACGATTGTCATAGATCAGTTCTTTATTTTCAAGCAGATATCCCAGTGATTCAAGATGAAACGAGGCGCAGGAAATGTCATCCAGATCATGGTCAATTAACGTTCCGCAGAACCGCCACAGATCTCCTGCCTCCCTTTTACTGTCAATGAACGCACGCCCTTTTTCCAGCATTGTTCCTGTCTTTTCAGTCAGCGGAAAAAACTGCAGGGAATATAAAACAAAGGTTGTTGAAAAAACAGACCCTTTATGGATTCTGCACCCTTCTCCATTAATCGTCCGGCAGACCCGGGAAGGAAAATCCCCATTGGCTTCCTGCTGTATCGATAAAAAATCAACAGCTTTTCTGACGGACTGCTGAATATTGCCGGGAGATACTTCAGAGTGAACGATTTGGATTGAAATAAAAAGAATGGCCACCATTATGACTGTTTTCAAACCATCCGTTTTCAACATATCCTCCATGAATCAGGCGCAGGTCCAGACCCTGCCATAACAGGACCGGAGGCAAATCCCGGATCGTGGAATAATATTTCTTTCGTCATTATTCCTGGGTGACCCGGAGCACCTCTCCTATGGATGTGATCCCGTTGATAACCTTTGCCATGCCATCCTGGCGCAGTGTTGCCATGCCGGATTTTACCGTGGCAGCCTTGATCTGGTTGGCATCAGATGTTTTTAATACCAGGCTTTTGAGGGCATCGGTCATGATCATGATCTCAAAGATGGCCTGCCGGCCGGAATACCCGGTATTAAAACATTTGGAACAACCCACAGGTTTAAAGGCAGTTTTTCCAATATATTTATCCCCCCCGGCATTCAGTACCCGGATATGTGTTTCATCCAGCTGGTATTGTTCTTTGCACGCATTGCACAGCACCCGGACAAGGCGCTGGGCAATCACGGAGTTGACAGAAGAGGCGATAAGATAGGGCTCCATCCCCAGGTCCACCAGCCGGGTGACAGCACCGGCGGAATCATTGGTGTGCAGTGTTGAAAACACAAGGTGCCCGGTAAGGGCTGACTGAATGGCAATCTCTGCTGTTTCCAGGTCCCGTATCTCTCCGATGAGCACGATATCCGGGTCCTGCCGGACGATGGAACGCAGTCCCTTTGCAAAGGTGATCCCGGTTTTGGGATTCACCTGGATCTGGCCGATCCCCTGGAGATTGTATTCCACCGGATCTTCAATGGTGATGATATTTTTATCAGGGGAATTGATTTCCGAAAGGGCCGCATACAAGGTAGTGGTTTTGCCGCTGCCCGTGGGACCTGTGACCAGCACAATGCCATTGTTCTGCCGGATAATTTTATTGATGAGCTGATAATTGTCCTCGGACAGACCGAACTGGGAAAATTCAAGAAAATACCCTGATTTGTTCAACAGCCTCATTACCAGGCGCTCTCCATGGGAGGTGGGCACGGTGGAAATGCGGATATCAATCTCCTGGTCCCCGATCCGGACCTGGGCCCGGCCATCCTGGGGCACCCTTTTTTCCGCAATGTTCATCCTGGCCATAACCTTGATTCGTGATATCAATGATGCCTGAAGTCCCTTGGGGGGATTGAACATTTCATATAAAATTCCGTCAATCCGGTACCTGATCTTTAAAATTTCCTGAAACGGTTCCACATGGATATCGCTGGCCCCTGCCTTGACTGCCTGGGAAATCATATGGTTCACCAGCCGTATGACCGGAGCATCGCTGGTGTCATCCAGCAGGTCCATGGTGCGTTCAAGTTCATCAATAAGGGTCAATCCATTGTCTTCCATGGTATCGACAAGCTGCTGGGCGCTTTCACCGGATCGGTCATACAGGGCATTGATGGCTGACAATATCTGGTTTCTGGGTGCCAGAACAAGGGTATAATCAACCATATCCAGCAAGGCCGCGATATCATCAGCATAACTCAAGTCAGACGGATCATTCACTGCAATAATGGAATTTTCCGCATCTTTAATCAGGGGAACCATAAGGCATTTTTTTAAAAACTGTCGTGAAATAATGGCGGTAACACCGTCTTTGACATTATCCACTGAAAGAATTGCTGTAAAAGGAATTGTATATACCTGTGACAGCACTTGCAGCACCTCGTTTTCCAGAACCAGTCTGGTTTCCACAGCAGATTCAAGCAGCCTGGAGCGGTCTTTTAAACAGGCTGTCTTGAGTTTTTCACAGTTGGCTTTTGAAAGCCCTGCCTTTTTCTCAATGATGTCGAAAAATGTATCAATCATTGGGTATCTGTGTCCCCGTGTCTGTGGATTCATCCATATTTTCTTGTGTTTTGTCTTCATCTTTGGGCAATTGGTTGTATAACAGCACCTCACCTTTTTTTATCAGGTTCATCTCCTTGGATTTTTCCTTGTAAATCTTGTTCAACTCCCAGGAACTTCTTACAACCCTGGGGGTCAGAAAAATATACAGGTTGGTTTTTTCTTCCCCCTGTGAAACGCTTTTAAATGCCCAGCCCAGGACAGGCACATCCCCCAGACAGGGGGTTTTGTATTCTGAGCTTGTCAGGCTTTCATCTATCAGGCCCCCGATTACAACGCTGTTGCCATCTTCGACAATAATGGTTGTTTCTATCTGCCGTTTCAATGTTGTGGGTCTGTCGGGACTTGTCTGGTTGACCGAGTCCAGTTTTGTCAATTCCTGGTTCACCTGGAGCTTGACCAGCCTGTCTTTGCTTATCTGGGGAGTAATCTTGAGGTTGATCCCCACATCCCTGTATTCAAAGGAACTGTATACTTGTGTACCTATATCGGCTGCCGCCGACCGTGTCTGGAAAGGCACATTCTTGCCCACGGTAATAATGGCTTCCTCGTTTTCCATGGTCAAGATCTGGGGGGTAGCCAGAATATTTACATCCTTATCATTTTGAAACGCCTGGACAACTGCCTGGATATCTGGAAAAGTCACACCGCCGATATTAAAGTTTTCCCCCAGAACCCCCAATGAAAACCCGGTCGGAAAAGTGCCCGAGCCGGCGACGTCTGAAAGATTGGTGTGTCCTGTACCACCTGTAGCACCGAATCCACCAAAAATCACTTTGTTGTCGCTATCAAATCCCTGGGCTGCCTTCCATTCTGTGCCGATGTTCAGTCCCCGGGTCATGTTCACTTCCATGATAAGGCTTTCAATATAAACCATTGACCGGGGAATATCCAGTTTGGATATAACCTCTTCCAGTATCGGATAATCTTCTTTTTCCGCCATGATAATAAGGCTGTTGGTGGCTTTGTCCGCCATTATTTTCACCTTTCCGGACAGCAGCGGCGCGCTCCTCTGACCCGGGGTCTGGGGCTGCTTATTTTCCATGGCAGGTATTTCCTGGAGCACTTTAACCAGATCTTCTGCAGACGCATGTTCCATGTAGTACACCCGTATCTTTTCCCCTCCTTTGGCGATTTTCTGGTCCAGTATATCCACCAGGTCCTTAATCCGCTGGATTTCAAATTCACTGGCCAGCAGGATAATGGTGTTGGTCCTTTCATCAGCCACAAAGGTCACATCCTGCTCCTGATTGGGCTGGCCTTTCACCCCCCTTGCCCGGGCGGAAAAAACCGCTGAAATGTTCTGCACCAGCTTTTGGGCATCTGCATATTTGACAGGGATCACCGAAATTTGTCTGCCCGTACTTTTTACATCGATTTCATCCACAATTTTCAGCAGCCGACTGATACTGGAATGGGTTGCCGTGACAATGAGCATGTTGGTATCGGAATAGGCCAGAAGCACGCTTCCTTTGGGCACCAGAGGCAGAAACAGTTTGCGCAGTTCTTCGGAACTGGCATAGTTCAACGGGATGATTCTTGTCACAATTTTGTCCTCAGGATCTTCTCTAAGTACACCTTCTGCCACAACGCTTGTGTCGATATTGTCTCCTTTTGCATCCGGCATGGGAATAATTTTGATCACACTGCCGGATGTAACCGTTGCAAAACCGTTTATTTCAAGCACTGATTCAAAAACTCTATAGGCAGCTTCTACAGACATTTTGGTGGGAGAAATAATGGTCACCTTTCCCCGGACCCGATTGTCCACCACAAAATTTTTCCCGGTCAATTTACTTATAAATTTTATAAACACATTAATGTCAACATCATTAAAATCAATGGAGACAAGCTGGGAGTCTGTACCGTTCTGGTCCGGGGTTTCAACTGCATGGCCCCTGGAAATCCCGGCCAAAAAACAAAAACAGCACACATACAAAACAACAGTCTGCCAAACCGGATTTCTGCTGCACAACATTATGATTGATCTCCTTTGCTGGTTTCCTCAGGAAAGGTCTGGGGCTGGGACATTTCTTCATTCTCCTGTTCCTGTTCCACCGTTTCAGATTCATAGTCAGTTGCCGGAAATGACAGATCCATTGTCTTACCCCTTCTTAAAACAGTCATACCGATCTCTTGTGTTCCCTGGATTTCCATGAGCATGTTCATACCATCTGCTGCTGTCACAATGGGTGTTCCGTTGATATCCTTGACAATATCGCCATTTCTCAACCCAATCTGCCTGAAAATCGAATCAGGCCGTATGCCGTAAACCATAAGCCCATCCGGCACCCCCTGGGAAAAATAGGGCCGGAATTTAATCTGCCTCATAATTTCTCCGGCATTCTCCAGCATCGGCCCGGCCAGCGGTTGATTCTGGGCCATGTGGGCGGCCGCAGTGCCGGCAGTATTTACAAGGGAGGGAGCAACAGGTTTGCCTGACAGGTCTGTCTGCATTTCAAGCACCTGGTCTTTGCCCTGAAAATTGAGTATCACTTCATGGCGCAGAATTTCTTTGACCTGTGCCCCCTGAACCATATCTCCCACCTGGTACAAGGCCTGCTGTCTGGCATTTTTATCTTCGATCACCGCCCATAAAACAGAAGACCCTGTAACCGTTCCCCAGAGGGCCAGTTTCAGGTTTGTGGGTTCAAGTTTTACCGGTTCCGCCGTTGTTTCAACAGGTGTTTCCTTTTTTTCTATCTCCACCTTGAACAGATTTCTTTTGACAATGGCATCATACTGATCAGCATCAGAATCAGCCTGAACCTTGCGGCCTGCATCTATTTCTGCCGGGGCAGAAGCCATTCCCCGTTCCGGCGTTTTTTCGATGTCAGGCAGCACAGCGGCATAAAAAAGATCAGCACCGACATATGCCATCGCAGCAATCACCCCCATATGGATAAAGGCAAATAAATATTTCATATTCCGATCTTTGGATGCATTAATGTTCCTGAAAGCCCAAATTTAATCCCGTCTCTGGAAATGTTTTTCACCGCAGCTTTTATGGCTGCATTATCTGCAAGCACTGCCAGATACGGTGATTCCGGCAGTACCAGGCCCACCAGGTTCAACCGGCTTTCCTTTAAGGGAAATTCCAGCTGGATATCTCCTGTGAGTTTTATATGAACAATGGGCCCTTTTGCAATACAATTTGTGATTGTTATGGTATTGCCCGTCTGGGTATACGCTGCTTCAACCTGAGAAAAATCAACCAACGGCAGATTCATCCGGTTGAACAATGAATTTTCCATGACTGCGGAAACATTTCGGATAACACAGGTTCCCTTGCTCTGTTGTTTTTCATTTCCCTGTCCAAAAAAACTATATTCACCATTAATTTCACAGCTTACGGTAATATCAGCAAGCTCTGTCTGATAAAGAAACTGGGTTATTGTGATATCAGACATGGTTATTTGTGCCTCCGACACTGCCAGAGGATCAAAACGGATAACCCTGAAACTGCCATTGGCGGTTCCCTGGAATATTTTTGATTGAAAGCCGATAGTTTTTTCCTTTTCAAAAAAAGCCGGAAGCGACAAAGATATACCAAAGGTCTGAGGGGTTATGGTTATATCAGGGCCCATGGAAAACCGGGCGTTATCGAAGAATACACGCAGCGGCGGAAAAAGATCTGCATCCTCCATACTCACCTGTACCATTGCATTCGGCCTTGTCACTGTCCGGGACAGATATGCTGCCACCTTTTTGCCGGGAAACAATACAAACACAAACAGCACAAAGGCTGCCATGGAAAACAAAAAGTAAAACAGAACCAGTTTGACGTTCATGCCATTAATTGTCCTTTACCATCAGTGTCTGGGCCTCGATAATTGCATCCAGTTTTTCTTTGTCTGCACCGGTTTTGTTCAAAGACAAAGAGGTTATTGCAACCCCGTTATCAGATGATTCGATCCGGTGGAGAAAATCCACCAGTTCCTTTAAATACACCTCTGCCAGTTTGAATTTTACGGTTTCAATTGTGTAAGCGGCGTTTTCGATCTCTTTGCTGAAGGGCTGCATATATGCCACATTGGTTTTCACCCCGCTTTGCTGTGCCCGCGAATCCAGAAAGGCAAACAGGGAAAACCCTTTTTCTCTGTCTGCAAGTGCCTGTGCTCTGGTGTCAAAAGAAGAAGAAACAGCGGCATACTGCTGCTGCAGCAAAACCATTTCATCTAAGGCTGTCTGTTTTTGCTGCAGCACCTGGGTGAGGGTCTGGCGGTTTTCAAACACCGGGGCAATCACCAGCTGATACCCGAAAAACACCACCAGAAAGGCAGCACCCAGAATTACAACCAGTTTTTCACGACCTGACAAAGCAATCATGGCTATTGTTTCACAATTCTATATTGAATTTAAAATTCACCCTGTCCCCCTGCTTGTCTGCTGCAGCCCCGCTGATACCGACCTTTTGAAACAGGGCTGCTGACTCCAGCCTGGTTTTGATATTATCCACATTATTGAAATTATCGGTTGATCCGGACAGGACCAGACGTCCTTTGTTGAACAAAAGGCCTGATATTTCCACATCAATGGCATCCGGTATTTTTTGGGATATGTCATCGATTATCTCCAGGACCTTGACATCTGCATCATTGCCCGAGGGGTTTGTATCAACTGCACTGCCTGTATTTTTCATGGCTTCCCTTACATTGGCCTGCATCTGGAGATAGGGGTCCTGGACCCTGGTTCTATCCGGAAAGGTCTCCATATAGATTGATACCGCTGTCTGATCAATGGCTGCAATCCGATCTTGCAGTTTTGCATTGTCAATGCCTGCACGGGCCAGCACCAACCCCAGAAAACAGACAAACAACGCAACACTTGCAGCAATCTGGGAAAAATAGGTATTCACAAATGAACTGGCCCCATACTTTCCCCTGCAGAAATTAAACAGATATCTGACATGTTTATCCGGGACAATATCCGACAGCAGGCCGTCAGGATTGATTATCTCCACCACCGGTCCTTTCTGAGATCCTGGATCCACCGGTCTCAGACCTGCCAGGTCTGCCAGTTTTGTTTCAAGGGCATGACAGATCATGTCCGGGCTGGATTTTTCATCCATGCACACAACAATGTCAAATGCCACCTGCACCCCGGTTCTCTGGTTGAAACCGATAATGGTTTGTCTGACAGCAGCAGCAAGGCTTTCGCCTGATGCCCGGATCGCGGGTGAAAATGTCCGCACAGCGCTGGGAATGCGGTTGTTTACCAGCACCAGGACAGTTTCATACCGGTCAAGATAGACAAATACAAAAGAGGAATTTTCTTTTCGCTGGTGTAAAAAACCTGTCACTGCTGCGTATCCCTTTGGTGCAACCACCCGGGGATGGATGTTAAAACAGGCAAGTGCAGTAAAATATGATTCTACAGCAGTTTCAGCAATGGAGCCGCTCAGGACCAGATTTTCATCTCCCGAAATATCCAGCAGATGAAAATCCGATATATAAACTTCATCATTTCCCGGCAGAAAAGATTCAAGTTCAAAGGGTAGAATCTGGGAAATTTTTTTGCCTGATCTAAAGGGCACAGACAAAATTTTATAACAGATATCTCCAGTGGGAACGAAAATAACGGCTTTTGTAAATGACTGCATGTCCATCTTCTGGGCAAGCATATCCATTGCAGCACCAAAAACGTCCTGGTCTTCGTCTTCAAGGGTTACATCTGCGAACAAAATCCGACATTCATCTGTGACCGACCGCTTTTTATACCCATGTTGCACCACCCTGGCACTGATGCCGAAATGATCAATATCGAGCCGCAGAAAAGATCCTGTCATCAATTGTTCCTTTTTATCCTTTTGGTACTGTTTATTGCCTTTCCATCTGAATAATCCGGCACTGCCATCTGCCGGATTCCGCATCTTTTTCTCTTTTCACAAATGCCAACAGCGTTACAGATGCGGTATTTTGCAAGGCTGTGGATTCAATCTTAAAGGTATCGCTTGTATACCTGACAAGGCGGTCAATGCGCTGCTGTTCTTTTGGGGACAGGCCGATGATTTTTTTATACCACCCTTTGTCCAGCTGGTTCAAAAAAGATTCCCCATCATCTGTTTTCTGCTCTCTGAAATCAATAAGTTCCCGGACCAGATCTTCCATTCCTTCAGGAAGCACCGCTGACAGTACGGCCATGTCAGCTGTATTGATATTTATCTGTCCTGGATACCTGAAGCCACCATCCTGTAAGGATCTGTCGTCCAGTCCATACACGGTGAACACATCGCTCAAGGTGATAGGTTGTGGGTCAGCATCCATGTTTTCAACTGCCTGGTCCAACGCCGGCACGCTTGTATCTGTCTGATCCATCTCCAGAATGTCCTTTGAAATCCCCTGCACGGACAACAGCTCATCTATATGGTTAAACGGGCCGTTGGCACATGCGTAAGGCGGCTCCAAACCCTGGTAATAGTCAGATTCCGCACCTGAAAGACCGCTGATGGCATCATCATCTTCTGCATCGAGCCAGTCTTTCACAGAGTTGATGATCATGGCAGGATCTCTGTCATCCAGGGCCTTGTCACTTGAAAAAAACGGCCTGAAAAAATTTTCCCATACCCCTGCCTGGTCAGGATTTACCTGGTTGCCGGGAAACTGCCTGATCAGGGCATTCACCTGAATTTTGGACAATTCATCTGTGATCTTTAAAGACATGTTTTCCGTCTCCAATCCCAGAGCACTGAGTGCCAGGGCCAGTTCATCCGGATCAGCCCATGCTTCCTGCACCGAATCTGTTGCGTTCATGGCGGCATCCTCCGCCAGAATAACCTTTGCAAGTTCAATGCCTGAAATGGCCAGCTGCCGGGCCTGGAACTGGTCTTTTTCAACCATGGTCATCAAAACCGCATCACCGGTAACCTTTCCCAGCTGCAAGCCGGCAGCCACCAGAATCGCCACAACAGCGATGGTCACCACAAGCGCCACCCCGCGTTCATTGCAAAGAATTTTACTCAACAGTCCCCCTCTGGGACATCAAAGTTACCGCAGTTTGAAAAACCGTTTTCTGCTCTTTAGCGCCAAAAACAATTTTGATCTCAATACTTACCGGAAAGGCATATGCAAATTCTTCAGCATCAGAATCCCAACTCCGGTATTGTTCGCCATCTTTGTCCGTATACAGCAGTTCAAACCCGGAAATGCCGGTACACAGCACCGGATCACCACACCCGGCAGGTTCCTGGGGATACGGCGGCAATACATCCCCCCGGAAAAGATCAAGGGTATTGTTATCATTTTCTTTTGTATAATAAAAGATCTGTGCAATCCCGTTTCTTTTGTCCATGCCGGTTTGTGCATGGGCAGAAGATGAAAATACCAGATAAGATACTGTCTGTCCCCCCACAATCTCTTCACTGCCTGTCAGCCGAAAGGGGTCAGGTTCTGAATTGAATGCCGGTTTTTTATACCAGGGAAGCTGCACCACATAGACCCCTTCCATATCCCTGTGCATCGTTTTGAAAACAGCGCTGATTTTCTCCGTGTGGGCAATGCTCTCCTTGACAGCACCACCTGCATGGATAAATGCCTGAAAAGATGAAAACAAGGTTGTGATGACCACAGAAAATATCAGGATCGCAACCATCACCTCAACAAAGGTAAACCCTGGGCTGCCTTCTGTAATCAGCTTATTCAACGGCAATTCTCCAGGTTGTCACTTCATAGGGTGTCTGTTCGCCCGGTCCGGTTATCTTTATATGAATTTTTTTGAGGCTGTCAGCGCTTTCTTCTCTGATAAAATCCAGTTCATCAAGGGATATGTCGGAAATTTCACAGGTCCAGGTGAATCCGGGATGGCTTTCTCCAAAATCCCCGTCAGACTGTGACCAGTTTTGAACATCATGCTCTATCCGGGCGATCAGCTGTGCTGCCAGGATGGGGGCGATTGTGTTAAACTGACCGGTCTGGGCAAGGGAAATGGTCCCGGACTGCATCCTGAAAAGGGATACAAATACAAGGGCAATGATCGACACACTGATCATGACCTCCAGAAGGGTAAAGCCTTCTGTTCTATAAACAGTCTTCAAAATGCACATGGCCTTCTTTGATCTCGACCCGGGGAAGAAAGGGTGCGATTTTCAGGGTTACATATTTCTGGTCTTCAATTATATGGATATGGGCGGCGTCTGAATACCCATGCCTGCTGAAACGGATTTTCAATTCCTGAAAATCTGTGAGGGTCATTTCCGGGTATTCAACACCGGAAACAACAATGTCTTTAGAAAGCTGTGCACTGTTTTCCTTTGCTTCCTCTTTTTGTGCCGCATCCATGTGGTCACTTATAACCCACACCTTGTTGGACATGGTGTCCATGTGCATCACCAGATCTGCATTCTGTTCAACCGCTCTTTTTTTCAGATCATTTATCAACCGGACAATATCACCAGCCTGGTTTGTGCCGCTGGAAAACAGGGCCACATCCCTGAACACAGGAAGCGAAAAAAACAACAGGCTGCTGATAATAGCCATGACAACAATCAGTTCTATCAGGGTGAAACCGGATATGTCCTGATATTTACTCAAGTTCCCAGCTGTTTATGTCTTTGTCTTTCCCCTCTCCCCCGGGAACCCCGTCCGCTCCATAGGAGATAATATCATAATCATCATGGATACCCGGGGACAGATACAGATATTCCCTGCCCCACGGGTCTTTGGGAACCCTTGCCTTTTCAAGATACCCTTTTTCTTTCCAGTTCATGGGAACAGGCTCGGTACCCGGTTTTTCCACCAGTGCCGCAATGCCCTGGTCAGTTGTGGGATACATCCCGTTGTCAAGCTTGTACAGTTTAAGGGCGGTCTCAATGGAAACAATATCCACCTTTGCCTTGACCGCCTTGGCATCATCAGCCCTTCCCATGAACCGCGGGGCAACATAGGTGGCCAGAATACCCAGGATCACCACCACCACCATAAGTTCCAGAAAGGAAAATCCCCTTTCATTAACCAACCAGCCCCTGGACCGGTTCATACCACCGTCATTTTTCTGTATTTTCATTACTTTGATAGCTCCTGTATTTTTTGAAA
>JAABSS010000335.1 GCA_011390235.1 Desulfotignum sp. | reverse complement strand
GATGCACCAGAGGGAACCGCAGCCCTTCCCCTGGCACCGCATGCCAGTACCACATCCACCTCCACTGTGGGATTGCCCCTGGAGTCAATGATTTCCCTTGCCCTGACATCAATTAATTCGGTCATGTTCGCCCCCTTTACCCGCCCTGTATGTTAAATTGCCTTGTGCATGAATATATACCGCCTTTTAATACCAATTCCCCTTTTGACATTCAAGCTCTTATCAAAATAAATTCACGGTGAATTCATTCCAACCGTCAATCCATCTATTTTTCGGTCTTCAGGGCCTCAAATGGTTTTCACCACGAAGCTCACGAAGGACACAAAGAAGCCCTTTTTTTTTTTTCTCTTCGTGAACTTCGTGTCCTTCGTGGTTCAAAAAAATCAGCCCGATGCAAAGCCCTTTGGTATTAGAGATAACCTACTGGATTTATATTATAATTCTATAATAATAATTTGGCCCTGCATCGATGCCGGCTTTATCTTGACAAATACAGATACCTCTTATAAGTAGGAAACGTTGTTTTGATTTTACACCGGATGCGTACAGTAATATAATAAACCGATAAAAAGGAGACTTCATGAACATTTTATTTTTCGGACCCAACGGCAGCGGCAAAGGCACCCAAGGTGCCATTCTCAAAGACAAATACAACATCGCCCATATTGAATCCGGGGGCATTTTCCGGGAAAATATCAAGGGCGGCACTGAACTGGGGAAAAAGGCCAAGGAATATATTGACAGAGGAGACCTGGTGCCGGATGAGATCACTATTCCCATGATTTTGGACCGGTTGAAAAAAGATGACTGCAAAAACGGGTGGCTTTTGGACGGGTTTCCCAGAAACAAGGTGCAGGCGGAAAAACTGCATGCATCCCTGGAAGAAGAAGACATGAAAGTCGACTATGTCATTGAAATGATCCTGGACCGGCAGGTTGCCAAAAACCGCATCATGGGACGTCGGCTGTGTGAAAATGACAACAACCATCCCAACAATATTTTTATCGATGCCATCAAACCCGACGGAGACAAATGCCGGGTCTGCGGCGGTGCGTTGAGCGCCCGTGATGATGACCAGGATGAGGCTGCCATTGATAAACGCCATTCCATTTACTATGACACAGAAACCGGCACCCTGGCCGCAGCCTATTATTTCAAGGATCTTACAACAAAAAATGACACCATGAAATATATCACGCTGACAGGAGAAGCCCCCTTACAAGAGGTAACAGCGGAACTTTTGTCCAAAATATAGCAGAAGATGAACTTTTTCTTGCAATCACAGGTATAATTTGGTACACAGGCGGGATATAAATATCTACAGTATTTAAATCCACAATGAAAGGGGCGATGTTTTTTGAAAGAAATTACTGTCACAGTGATTGACAACGATGTTGAAAAAGCCTTGAGAATATTGAAGAAAAAAATCCAGAACGATGGTCTCTTCAAACGTCTTAAAGTGAAAAAGCATTTTGAAAAACCCTGTCAATACAGAAGACGTAAAATGCGGGAAGCAATGAGAAGACAACGAATTGCTGCATCAAAAGCCCGCAGAAAACGCAGATAAACAATGTAAACCATCCCGGCAGACCAGTTATGTACAATGGAATGCCGGGATTTTTATGTGCTGACAATGGCCACAACCTACCAGGAATGTCTTGAAAAAATTTACCAGTTGGGCCGGTTCGGTATCAAACTGGAACTGGATACCATAGGAAATATATTACAGATCCTGGGGCATCCTGAAAAAAAGTTTCTGACGGTGCATGTTGCCGGCACCAACGGCAAAGGCTCCACTGCTACCTATATTGCTTCCATTCTTCAGGCAGCGGGTTTCAGGACCGGACTGTACACATCCCCCCATCTGGTAACATTCAATGAAAGAATCTGTGTCAACAGCCGGATGATTACAGATGCAAATGTGGTGGCTGCATATGAGGCTGTCAACACAGCAGATACCGGAAAAAGAAACGCCACATTTTTTGAAATTGCCACTGCCATGGCCTTTTATCACTTTGCTGCACAGCAGGTGGAATGGGCCGTGATTGAGACCGGCATGGGCGGACGATTTGATGCCACCAATATCATTTTGCCAAGGGTCAGTGTGATCACCAACCTGTCCATTGAGCATACGGAGTATCTCGGGGGTACCATCCGTGCCCTGGCAAAAGAAAAAGGCGGTATCATCAAACAGCACACGCCGGTGGTAACCAGTGTCACCCAACCGTCCGGCATCGGAATGCTCAAGGATATCGCCCGAAAAAAATCTGCGGGCCTGTACCAGTTCCGGCATGATTTTTTTATCCGCAAAAATCCGGGCAGACCCACCATGACATACCGGGGGCTGCACCTGCACATCCCGGATCTGACAATTCCGCTGCCCGGGGATCACCAGAAGGAAAATGTCAGCCTGGCCCTGGCTGCATGTGAGCTGATTTTTGACCGGAACACCAAAAATGATCTGCGTTACACCCTCACCCCGGCACTGGTTAAAAAAGGGCTTGGCATGGCCAGGTGGCCGGGCAGACTGGAAATCATCCGGCAAAAACCTCTGGTCATCCTGGACGGTGCCCACAACCTCAAGGCGGCCCAGGTTCTGGGCAAATATCTGTCCACCACACTGGCAGGAAAAAAAATGACCCTGGTGGTGGGAATTCTGGATGACAAGCCCTATGAAGCCATGCTCAAATACCTGCTGCCAGCAGCACACCGGGTGATCATCACCCGGGCAAAAACAGACAGGAGCCTGCCCGCCCATGTTTTGGCGGCTGCTGCAAAAAAAATTTTTACCGGCCGCATCCAGGTGAAAGAAGATGTGGCAGAAGCGGTAAATCTTGCAATTTCAACCAGTTCTGATGAAGATGCCGTATGCATTGCAGGGTCATTGT
>JAABSS010000334.1 GCA_011390235.1 Desulfotignum sp. | reverse complement strand
TAGATATCTTTACCTTCGCCTTCCACCACGCCCTGCTTGGTTTTGAACATCAGGTTGAAGGCCTTGGGCAGGGTCCACTCCAGAGCACCGCAATAGGGACAGGTGATGTTTTTGTCATTGATGAAATCCAGCATGTCCTGGGGCGGGGTTTTTTCACCGGCCCAGTTGGCCGGTGCCAGGTCGGACTGATTTTCAAACTGCCACCCCTCCACCAGTTTGTCAGCCCGTTCCCGGGATTTGCATTTTTTGCAATCCATCAAAGGATCGGCAAAACTGCCCACATGGCCGGATGCGACCCAAGTTTCCGGGTTCATGAGAATGGCGGCGTCCAGGCCCACCATATCGGTTCTTTCAATGACAAATTTTTTCCACCAGGCCTGTTTCAGGTTGTTGAGCAATTCCACACCCAACGGTCCAAAATCCCAGGCATTGGCAAGCCCCCCGTAGATCTCCGACCCCGGATATACAAATCCTCTGCGTTTGGACAGGGACACGATTTTGTCCATCAATGTGTCTTCTTTACTGTTTTTTCCCATGCGTCTCTCCAGCTTCTGTTTGGAACCGCCGGGATCGTTTCCGGGCAGCTCATCAATGGTCAATTTAATTGGATTAAGTTGGTTTATGTAATATACTTTCACAATAATTGAAAGAGGAAGGGAAATTTTTTTGAGTGTTGATTTTGCCCCACAGACCTGATAAATTGCCAACCCTGCTGAAGTTACCATGAAACACGGCGGTCACAGCAACCCGCCTCAACAAAACTGGAGACCTTTTTCTTGAATGAACTGCTCTGGCCGGTCATGCTGGCCGTCAATTTTGGATTTATTCTTGTTTCGTACCGGCTGTTCGGAAAAACCGGGCTTTTTGCCTGGATACCCCTGGCCGCCATCGTGGCCAACATCCAGGTGATCAAGCTGGTGGAACTGTTCGGCATCACTGCCACCCTGGGCAACATTGTGTATGCCTCTTCCTTTCTGGTCACCGATATCCTGTCCGAGATGTACGGCAAAAAACAGGCCAGGAAAGCCGTGTTCATCGGGCTGTTTTCCCTGGTGGCCATGACCGTGCTCATGAACCTGGCCCTGTTTTTCATTCCGGCCCCGGATGATTTTGCCCAGGACAGCCTGGGGGTAATTTTCGGGTTCATGCCCCGGATTGCCGCGGCCAGTCTGCTGGCCTACCTGATTTCCCAGATGCATGATGTGTGGGCCTACGATTTCTGGCGCAAGCGGTTTCCAGGCCTGCGCCTTATCTGGCTGCGCAACAACGCCTCCACCATGGTCAGCCAGTTCATCGACTCCACGGTGTTCACGGTTCTGGCCTTCTGGGGGGTCTTCCCTGTCAGTGTGCTGGTGCAGATCTTCTGGACCACTTACCTGCTCAAATGGATTGTGGGCGTGGCAGATACCCCGTTCATCTACCTGGCCCGGCGCTGGCATGACCAGGGGAAAATTCCGGGGGCAGCCTGACCCTCTGATACGGATCTCCTTGTTCTATGTGGCAAAAAAATCCTTGTAATTTTTTTCCGGACCTGATAGTTCTCAGCCTGTAATTGCGGCTGAAGCCGCATCGTTGCTGAAAAAAACATGCCGCTCGGCGGCGGCGGAATATGACCAAAAATACCGGCCATGAAGGTCTTTTCTTCTGAAATGAAGAACCTGCCTTCATGGCTTTTTTTGTCTGGGGGGTCAAAGACCATCCGGGTCATGGGCAGGACAGATGTTTCGGCCATAACCATTTTTGATTCAATAAGGAGATGCATCCCATGCGTACAAAAATCATTGCAGTATCCATTATTACCGCGGCATTCATGATCCTGGCAGTACATCCGGTCCCGGCCCATTTTGGGGCTGTTATACCGTCGGATAACATTGTCACCCAGGATGACGACAAAACCCTGGAAGTGCAGGTCAAGTTCATCCATCCCATGGAAATGCACTATATGGAGATGGCCAAGCCCAAACAGTTCGGCGTATTCCATGATGGCAAAAAGACTGATCTGCTCGGCACACTTGGGGCGGTAAAAGGAAAAAGCCCGGACCAGGATCAGAAGTTTACATTCTGGTCCACCGACTATCAGATCCGCAGGCCGGGGGACTACACCTTTTACGTTGAACCCACGCCCTATTGGGAGCCGGCGGAGGATCTTTTCATCGTTCACTACACAAAAGTCTGTGTGAACGCTTTCGGCATGGAAGAGGGATGGGATCAGCATGTGGGACTGGAAACCGAGATCATCCCGTTTACCCGTCCTTACGGACTCTGGACCGGCAATCTGTTTACCGGCCAGGTGCTGCTCAAAGGCAAGCCGGTGCCTTTTGCCGAAGTGGAGGTTGAATATTTGAATGAAACCCCGGGCAATATCAATGTCGTGCTCCCGCCGGCAGACCCCTACGTGACCCAGGTGGTCAAGGCCGATGTAAACGGGGTGTTCAGTTATGCCATGCCCAAAGCCGGTTGGTGGGGGTTTTCAGCACTCAACGAGGCGGAATGGACTCTCCCGAGTGACGGCCTGGAAAAAGGCGTGGAGATCGGCGCCGTCTACTGGGTCCGGACACGGGATATGAAATAAGCGGTGGAGGATATTATGAAGCACGTGAATTGTTTGCTTGCTGTCTTGTTTGTGGTATTGTCGGCATCTGGTCCGGCCCTGGCACACAAGGTGAACCTGTTCGCTTATGCCGAAGGGGGGACCATATTCACGGAAAGCTATTTTCCTGACGGTAAAGCGGTGGAAAAAGGAAAGGTGCTGGTGTATGACAGCAAAGACCAGCTGCTTGTGGAAGGGAAAACCGATACAGAGGGGTTGTTCAGCTTTGAAATCCCGAAAATTGATGATTTGAAGATCGTGATCGATGCGGGTATGGGGCATAAAAACAGCTTTGCCCTCA
>JAABSS010000333.1 GCA_011390235.1 Desulfotignum sp. | reverse complement strand
GGGCGTTCACCGGGGCTGTGACCCAGAGGCCTGGCAGGATTGAGCTGGCACAGGATGGCACCCTTTTTCTGGATGAGGTGGGTGAGCTGCCGCTGAATCTCCAGGCCAAGCTTTTGGGATTTCTGGAAAGAAAAGAATACATACGGGTGGGAGGAAGCCGGAACCTGACCTCCCGGTGCCGGATCATCGCCGCCACCAACCAGGACCTGGACCGGATGGTCAGAAAAAAAACATTCCGGGCCGATCTGTACTACCGCCTCAAGGTGGTCACAATCGTCCTGCCGCCTTTAAAGGACCGGCTGTCGGACATTCCCCTGCTGGTGGACCATTTTATCAGCAAATGTGCCCATGATCTGGGCGTAAAACCCATGCAGCTCCAGGATGGCTGCATTGACCGGCTCAAGTCTCATACCTGGACCGGGAATGTCAGGGAGCTTGAAAACGTGATCATTTCCGCAGCCATCAGGTCCCGGGGGAATGTAATTTTTCTGGAAACTATGGATGCGCTGCTGTCCGGTACCGCCCCCCGAGTGAGCAGATATCCGGCATCCCAGTCACTGGCCCAGGTGGAAAAACGCCATATCGCGGCGGTGCTGGCCTCTGTTCAGTGGAACAAGACCCGGGCATCCCATATTTTGAAGGTTTCTTTGCCCACCCTGCGAAAAAAGATCCGCAAATATAATTTGTCCCCGGCCACTGAATGAAACAACCTTTCTAGACTGCAACGTTTCTTTCTGGTTTTTTGGTCAACCCAACCTGTCTTTTGTCTGTTGCTTTTTGGGTAAACCTCTTTCCCTGCGGGCAATTTCAGTCATTTTACAGCCATATTCTAATCATGGTACATGAATTGCTACAACTATAAATGAACACATCTGGAAAAACAGAGGAAAAAAGCCTGGCACTCTTTTTTCACGCCGTTTTGGAAAAATAATTATATCAGGAGGACGTCAAAGATGAAACTGGACATTCTTGAACTGGAAAAATTTAATGCAGCCGATTATTTTCTGGACCGCCATATACGTGAAGGCCGAGAAAACAAGGTCGCTGTGGTGTGTGAAGATCGGAAACTGACTTACAAAGACCTGAGCAAGGAAGCCAACCGGTTCGGTAACGCCCTTTTGTCCTCCGGTATCTGCATGGAAAACCGGGTGGCCCTATTGATGCTGGATATGGAACTGTATCCGGCCGCATTTCTGGGGGCCATCAAGATGGGGGCGGTGCCTATTTGTTTGAATACGTTGATGCGACCCAAGGATTACCTGTATTTTCTTAATGACAGTCGGGCCCGGGTCCTGGTTGTGGATGAATCTCTGTATGCCAACATTGAAGGACTTACATCAGAGCTCATGTTTCTGGAAAAAATCGTTGTGGTTAACCGGCGAAATGAAAATCCGGGTACGGTATCCTATGAAGCATTTGTTCAGGGACAGTCCGATACCCTTGAGCCGGCACCCACCGGGCCTGATGACCCCTGTTTCTGGCTATACAGTTCCGGATCAACGGGCAAACCCAAGGGTACGGTGCATCTTCAACATGACATGTTGTTCTGTGTGGAAACCTATGGTAAACAGGTGCTAAAAGTCAGGGAAGATGATGTATGTTTTTCCGCGGCCAAAATGTTTTTTGCCTATGGACTGGGCAACAGCCTGTATTTCCCCTTCAGCGTGGGTGCTACCACCGTGTTGATGCCGGATCGCCCGACCCCCCAGTCCGTGTTCGATACCATTGCCCGGCACAAACCCACCCTGTATTTCGGTGTTCCCACTCTGTATGGGGCCATGCTGGCCCATGAAGAGGGAAGCATGGCCGGAGTCCGACTGTGCACCTCCGCTGGCGAAGCATTGCCGGCCCATCTTTTCAAACGGTGGAAAGAACGTTTCAATGTGGATATTCTGGACGGCATCGGCTCCACAGAGGTCAGCCACATTTACATCTCCAACCGGGTGGATGATATCCGTCCGGGCAGCACCGGCCGGCTGGTGCCCGGGTATGAGGCAAAGATCGTGGATGACCGACTCAACGAGGTGCCAAAAGGTGAGATCGGCACCGTACTCATCAAAGGTGACAGCACAGCTGCTTATTACTGGAACAAGCATGAAAAAACCAAGGAAGCCATGCTCGGGGAATGGTTTAACACCGATGACAAGTTCTTTGTGGATCAGGAAGGATTTTTCTACTATGTGGGCCGGTCCAACGACATGCTCAAAGTTGGCGGCATCTGGGTTTCCCCCATTGAAGTGGAGGCCTGCCTCATCGGTCATCCAGCCGTGCTGGAATGCGCGGTGGTGCCCGGCAGAGACGATGAAAACCTGGTGAAACCCAGTGCCTATATCGTGTTGAACAAAGGATTTGATGTCTCACCGAAATTGGAACAGGAGATCAAATCCTATGTGAAAAAGGAGCTGGCCCATTATAAATTCCCCCGGTGGATCCATTTTGTAAAGGACCTGCCCAAAACCGCTACCGGCAAGGTCAAACGTTTTGAACTCAAAGGCATGGAAGATGATCGAACCCTGATGGCCAGTTGATCCACCCGGCTCTGTCTGCCCGATCAATTATCTCTAAAGTTGTTTTGTGCTCGACATTGACCTCATTCCTCAAATCTTTGGCAACTTTTTTTAGTGCCTTACTCCTCAGTTTCTGTGAAAAAACATGAAAATGAGGAGGGGCAACTAGATTGCGGATTTCCCGCGTTAGGTAAATAAAGCATACCAAAACAATCTGAAATCTGATATCGTAAGTTATTGGAATGGGTCCGACACCCGTGTGTATTGACCAATGAAGCAGGCTGGATGGAAAGGATGGAAAAATCACACCAAGCTAAAGATATTTTACAGATAGATGTATCAGAGGCGAAATTGACAGCATGGCAGGAAATCGTGGATACCATGGCTGAAATCATAGGTAT
>JAABSS010000332.1 GCA_011390235.1 Desulfotignum sp. | reverse complement strand
AACATGTGCCCCTGGCACCGTCCTGGAAAAAACCCCTGACAATCGGCGGGCTGGACGGAAAGCTTGTGAAATATGAACTCTATTGATACAGGATGGGAAAATGGATGTTTCCGCTAACCAGGAATCAGGCATCAAGATTTACCATGAACTCATGGCCAACAAAGTCGGCGATATCCTGCTGGTATCCAGTCCCTATGATGCCTTTATCATGGAGGAGGAAGGCAGACTTTCCAATCGGATAATCAATGAATACAAGGGGTTGAACCTGTCAAAACCCCCCAGGCTCACCTGGGTATCTTCAGCTGAGGAAGCCTTTGAGCGCCTGGAAAACAAAAAATTCGATCTTATCCTGGCCATGCCCAGTCTGGACGGCATGGAGGTCCATGATTTCGGGGAAAAAGTCAAGCAGCAGTATGCAGATCTGCCGTTTTTCATGCTGCTTCACAACACCTGCGACATCAACCAGTATATCTGCCTTGACAACGCCACCGCCATTGACCGGGCCTATATCTGGGGGGGAAATGCCGACCTGCTGCTGGCCATCATCAAAAATTTTGAAGATGAAAAAAATGTGGCCTTTGACACCAGTAATGCCCAGGTCCGGGTGGTCATCATGGTGGAGGATTCTCCCCACCACTATTCTGCGATTCTTCCGGTAATATACAAGCAGATCGTTTTCCAGACCCAGTCGGTGATTGACGAATCCATCAATGAAGAACACCGGCTTCTCAAAATGCGGGGCAGACCCAAGGTGCTTCTGGCCCACACCTATGAACAGGCCATGGCCCTGTATGAAAAATACAAACCCTATGTGCTGTCCGTGTTTTCCGATATGCGGTATCCCAAAAACGGCAAGGAGGATGAAAATGCCGGCTTCACCCTGTTGACCCGGATCAAAAAGGAAATACCGGATCTGCCCTTGCTTGTGCTGAGCACGGAAGAGCGCAGCCGGGACCTGGCCCACCAGATTCCGGCGGTGTTTGTCAACAAAAATTCCGCCAACCTCAATGACCGGATCAAAACTTTTTTTGTGGGGTGTCTGGGATTCGGGGCCTTTGTTTTCCGGATGCCCAATGGTGATGAAATTGCCAGGGCCAGCAATCTGCGGGCCATTGAAAAGATTCTGCCTGAAATTCCGGATACGTCCATTGTATTTCATGCCAAAAACAATGATTTTTCCCGGTGGCTCATGGCCCGCAGCGAAATCAGCTTTGCCATGAGCCTCAAACCCTATACCATCGATGATTTTCCCGATCCCAAAAGCCTGAAGCGGTTTCTCATCGACAGTATCCGGGCCAGGCGCAAAGGAACCCGCCAGGGTCAGGTCATCGAGTTTGATTCCAAAAAATTTGATTCAGACACGGGATTTATAAAGATCGGCACCGGCTCTCTGGGGGGCAAGGCCAGGGGACTGGCTTTTATGGCTTCCCAGATCAAGCGGGATGAGGAGCTGATCAATAAATTTCCGGATGTGGATATCCACATCCCCCAGACATTTGTCATTGCCACGGACGGGTTTAAGATGTTCATTGAGGACAACAAACTGGCGCGGCTGCTGGATTCCCCCGGAGAGCTGAAAGATGAGCAGGTGGTAAAAGCGTTTGTACAGGCCCGGTTTCCGGACTGGCTCAAACAGAACCTGAAGATTTACCTGCGCCATGTCCGGTACCCCATTGCGATCCGGTCATCCTCATTGTTTGAAGATGCCCATTACCAGCCTTTTGCCGGTCTTTACAAAACCTATATGCTGCCCAATGCGGACGACAGCCTGGAAAAACGCCTGGACCGGCTCATCATGGCCGTAAAGATGGTCTATGCCTCCACATATATGAAGGCGCCCAGATCCTATGCGAAAAGCACCATGCACAGGACCGAAGACGAGGAAATGGCCGTGATTCTCCAGGAACTCACCGGCATCCAATATAAAAATTATTTTTACCCCTCCATTGCCGGCGTGGCACAGTCCTATAATTTTTATCCCATTGCCCACCTCAAGGCGGAAGAGGGCATTTCCTACATTGCGCTGGGGTTGGGGAAAATTGTCATGGAAGGGGGCCAGACCCTGCGATTCTGCCCGAAATACCCCCAGTTTCTGCCCCAGTTTTCCATGGTGAATGATATTCTGGAAAACGCCCAGAAATACTTTTATGCCTTGAGAATGGACGTTTTTCCACAACCTGATGCTTTCTGTGCAGACCCGGCAGAAGATCCCACACTGGAAAAACTGGAACTGATGGATGCCCAGGACCACCCGGCGGTACAGAAACTATGTTCCACCTTTCATGTCCAGGACAACCGGATCAGGGATATCTTTTCGAAAAAAGGATTTCCGGTTCTCACCTTTGCCAATATTCTGAAACACAACAGCTTTCCGCTGGCACAGATTCTCTCGGAGGTCAGCCGGATCGGCAGCCGCTGGATGGGGTCTTCGGTGGAAGTGGAATTTGCTGTGAACCTGCCTGTGGATGAAAAGGAAAAACCCCGGTTTTCCCTGCTCCAGATCCGGCCCATGGGCCGGTACAAACAGAATCTGGAGGTGAAAATCACCGCAAAAGACAGGGACAATGCATTCTGCTATTCCGCCCATTCCCTTGGCAATGGTGAATACAAAGACATTTTTGATCTGGTGTATGTGGATCCTGAAACGTTTGATCCGGCCAGAACCATGGAGATCGTTGGAGAGATTAACAGGATCAACGCCCTTTTCAATGATTCAGGTAAAAAGTATGTGCTCATCGGCCCTGGCCGCTGGGGATCATCCGACCGGTGGCTGGGTATTCCTGTTGCCTGGAACGATATTTCCAATGTAGGGGTCATGGTGGAGACCACCATCGAGAGCATCAAGGCAGACCCGTCCCAGGGATCCCATTTTTTCCAGAACATCACCTCCCTTGGCATTCCCTATATCACGGTGTCGGAAAACA
>JAABSS010000331.1 GCA_011390235.1 Desulfotignum sp. | reverse complement strand
AGCTGCGGAGTTTGGACAGATGCTGGCGGTGCGGTTTATGGACGACCCCATGGGGTATGATGTTTTCACATTCATGACCAGGCTGATCTCCTCCTGTCTGAAAACCAATTTTTACAAGCCGGAAAAACGATCCTTTTCTTTCCGTCTGGATAATAAGATCCTGGATCCGCTGGTGTTCAAGCAGTTTGTATACGGCCTGTTCTTTGTCAACGGCCATTATGCCTGCGGCACCCATCTGAGGGCAGATGACATTGCCAGGGGCGGGCTGCGCATGATTCGGGTGACCCCGGCCAAC
>JAABSS010000330.1 GCA_011390235.1 Desulfotignum sp. | reverse complement strand
TTCTCAATTATGCCCTGGGTCCCAAAGCCCAGCGCCTCAAGCATAAGGATATATGTGAGAGCGGATCCAAAGGCGTGGTGGTGCCCTATCCTTTATATGCCGGCTACAGCATGGATGCCCTGTTTGATTATACAGAGGGGATAATGGATCTCATGCTCTCCGATGCCCATGTAAAAGATTATTACGGCCGGCCGGAGATGGTTTTTTTCGGACCGGATGAAGGCACGGCCCCGCTCATGGATGCTGTGGCATTCCGGGCCAAGCAGCGGGGATATGCGTATTGGCGGACCATTACTACGGGCAAGAGTTTCGGCATCCCCCACGATACATACGGCATGCTGGAAAACAAGGACCTTTTTGGCCTGGTGCCCCATGGAAAAGCCGGCACCGAACTGCTCATCAATGGGGAATCCTGTGATACCTTCACAAACATGGCAGAGATTTATGACCGCATCGGAGGGCAGGTGGATACCAGCGGTATGACCACCACCTCGGTCATGGGTGCTTTCCGGACCCTGATCGCCCACAGCAATGAAAAGGAACAGGACCTGAACCTGATGATGACCGGCGGGCCGGACGGGGATCTGGGCAGCAACGAGATCCAGTGTTACAAAGGCAGGATCTGTCTGGTGGTGGATGGCGGATCTGTTTTGTTCGATCCGGACGGGCTGGACAAAAAAACCCTTATGCAGATCGGTTTCATGCGCCACACCAACCCCCGGGCAAATTCTTTGGCATTCCCAAAAGAAAAACTGGGGAAGAACGGGTTCCAGGTGCCCTTGAAAGGCAAGAACATCACCCTGCCGGACGGCACCCTGGTGGCGGACGGGGCCATGTTCCACCGCAATTTCATAACCGATCCGGTCAACCGCAAATATATCGAACAGGCCGATATCCAGGCATTTATTCCCTGCGGTGGGTTCAAGGATACCATCAACCAGCGCAATATCAAGGCGTTTACCGGCCTGTTCAAGGAACTGCGGTTCATTGTGGAAGGGGCCAATGTGTTTTTTGATGATGCTGCCCGGCGGTATATCGCAAAAAATACCGGTATTTTACAGATCAAGGATTCTTCCGCCAACAAGGGCGGGGTGTTTTCTTCGGCTGTGGCTGAAGTGCTCACCGCTTTTCTGTTTGAAGATGATTATGAAAAAAGGCTCCTGGAAGATACCGTCACCCGCTGGGCCCTGATCCGGGACATTTTACACCTGGTGCATACCTATGCCTGCACGGAAACCGGTATGCTCCTGAAAATTCATGAGAAAAATCCTGACACGCCGCTGTTTGTGCTGTCCGAACAGACCAGTGAGCAGATTTTCGCTTTTCAGGCCCGGGTGGCCGACCGTCTGGACGATATTGTGAAAGACCAGGATCTGCTCTGGCAGGTGCTGTCCGCCTATATTCCCGGGGTTCTGGTGAAGATCCTGGGCAAAGAAGCCATTCTGGGCATTATGAATGCCAAAAAACTGCAGGCATACCGCAATGCCATTGTGACCAAAAAGCTTGCTTCCACTGCGTTTTACCGGTATGGCAGTGACTGGGACGTATATGTGGCATCTGTTGAAGCTGATTTTATCGGTGCCATGAAACAATTGTTCGACACCGGCAACTAAAATTGTGTTATAAAAGATGTGGGCTGCATCTGGCAACCACAGGAAACAGGAGATAAAAATGACCACGATTATGGATGTTATTAATGGACGGGATCCCTTTGAAAAGGAATTTCACCAGGCGGTAACAGAGGTGATTGAATCGGTGAAGCCGGTTCTGGACCAGAATCCTGAATACCGCCATGCCCGGATCATGGAGCGGATGGTGGAGCCGGAGCGGACCATCCAGTTCCGGGTGCCGTGGATGGATGACCAGGGCAGGGTGCAGGTGAACCGGGGGTTCCGCATAGAAATGAGTTCAGCCATCGGGCCCTATAAAGGGGGATTGCGGTTTCATCCGTCGGTGAATCTGTCCATTCTCAAATTTCTGGCCTTTGAACAGGTGTTTAAAAATGCCCTGACAACCTTGCCCATGGGCGGCGGCAAAGGGGGATCTGATTTTGATCCCAAGGGAAAATCCGACAATGAGGTCATGCGGTTCTGCCAGTGTTTCATGGCGGAACTGTACCGCCACCTGGGACCTGATACA
This sequence comes from Desulfotignum sp., assembly GCA_011390235.1. Next base: position 480 of record JAABSS010000330.1, on the reverse strand, counting down.
GATGTGCCCGCCGGAGACATAGGTGTGGGCAGCCGGGAGATCGGATACCTGTTCGGCATGTATAAAAAGTTGAAAAACGAATTCACCGGCGTGCTCACAGGAAAGGGCCTCAGCTGGGGCGGCAGCCTTATCCGGCCTGAAGCCACAGGATACGGATCAGTGTTTTTTGCCGATGAGATGCTGGCCACCAAAGACCAGAGCATGAAAGACAAAATCTGTCTGGTGTCCGGTTCCGGGAATGTGGCCCAGTACACCACGGAAAAAATAACCGATCTGGGCGGCAAGGTAGTCACCCTGTCTGATTCTTCCGGATACATCTATGATGAAAAAGGCATTGACAAGGGAAAACTGCAATATGTGATGTACCTGAAAAATGTAAAGCGCGACCGGATAAAAGCATATGCAGAAAAATATCCGGAAGCGGTGTATACGGCACTGGATCCAGGATCCGACCACAACCCTTTGTGGGACCATAAGGCG
>JAABSS010000329.1 GCA_011390235.1 Desulfotignum sp. | reverse complement strand
GGCGTGGTTCCTTGTTTGCATATGCCAGTTTGTAAACCCCGTCAAGGGCTGCATCCGGCTGGCCGGTTACCAGACTGGTACCTACGCCGAACAAATCAATAGGGGCATTCTGCATCAGCAGGCTTTTGATCACGTTTTCATCCAGTTGATTGGAAGCAGCAATCTTTACATACTGTAATCCCGCAGTATCAAGCATTTTACGGGACTCTCTGGCCAGCCAGGCAAGATCTCCACTGTCCAGCCGGATGCCTTTCAGCCGGTTCCCCGTTTTCTCCATCTCTTTGCCCACTTTTACCGCATTCGGAACACCGCTTTTCAGTGTGTTGTAGGTATCCACAAGTAGCACACAGTCGTGGGGCCGCACTTTGGCAAAGTCCCGGAATGCGGATATTTCATTATCATATCTTTGAATGAACGAATGGGCCATGGTCCCGGAGACGGGTATGCCGTAATCGCGGCCTGCCCGTACATTGCTGGTGGCATCAAATCCCCCGATAAAGGCTGCCCTTGCAGCGGAATATCCGCCGGTTCCCGGTGCCCGCCGCAATCCAAAATCCACCAGTTTGCGGTCTCCGGCCGCAAGCCGCATCCGGCTTGCTTTGGTGGCAACCAGGGACTGATAGTTGAGTATATTGAGAATCAGGGTTTCAAGCAGCTGGGTTTCTATGATCGGGGCCTCCACACTCAACACCGGGCGGTTGGGAAAAATCAGGTCACCCTCTCTGGAAGCATATATATTGCCCCGGAAGTGAAAATCTTTCAGATAATCCAGAAATGCCTTATCCATTCCCTGGGCCTGCAGAAATTTCAGATCTTTTTTATCAAAATGAAAGGTTTCAATGGTTTTAATCAAATCTTCAAGACCGGCGAATATGGCATATCCGCCTTCAAAGGGCGATTTTCTGAAAAAATAATCAAATACCGCTGTCTCATCCTGTAAGCCTTTGTGAAAATAGACCTGGGACATGGTGACCTGGTAAAGGTCCGTGTATGTTGCAGTGTAGTCAAACATAAAAATCTCATTTTTTAATTGGTTGCATGTCACTAAGACAATATAATTATGTTTTAGGGAAAATCAAATTCAGCCTGATCCCACTGCCTCTGCCGGCATAATCAGCACCAGGGGCCGCCTGCTATATGCCCGGCAGCTGGATGTTTCAGGGCCTTCCCAGCCGGTCACAAATCCCCACTGCCAGGGCATAAATAATATCTGATGCCAGGTGGCCAACAATGGTTTTGTCAAACAGCAGTTTTACCTCAGTGGGAAATTCATCATCTCCCTGCCAGTACAGCACCGCAATCGGTATCCGGGGGGTGATGGGCAATACAAAGGCGGCATCCGCCAGATCCAGCACCGTGCCCCCATATCCTTCACACCGGTTTTTGAACCCGGTGATATCTCCGTCAAACCGTGAGGCAACCATATGTGCCGGAATCTCATGGGGTCCTCTGAAAAAGGTACCGCCGGCAATATCTTTTTCAGAAATCCACTGATTGGCCGGCTGAATCTCTTGCGCGCCCAGCAGATAATGCACCAGAAAAAGATCAAAATAGGAATGCAGCGGTTCATGATCATGGCTGACACAGGAGATTTCTGCCTTTTCAGGGTCCACCGCATACTGCCTCTTCCACACTGTTACCGCATAGGTTCCGGCCGCCTGATCATATGCACACAATGCCCGGCGGCAGACATCTGCCGGATCCTGTTCATCCAACTGCGCAAAAAAAATTTTATTCACCAGGTCCCCCGGAGGGATATGTTTTCTCAATTTGCCGATTTCACTTTTGATTTATGCTGTCATTTTAAGGAATTTTCTGTCTCCCACACTTTGCTGCCTATTGTTTTTCGCATCTGCCGGCCGGGCCCGACGTTTTTGGCCCCAGTATTAAACCCCCTCGCTGGTTTTGGAAAATATGATTAATTTCTGGCTGCCTCCAGCAGAACTGAAGCGCCATGCATGCGTTTGATCATTTCAGCAGGGGTATCTGCCCGCAGTATCACGTCCCGGTGAGGGGCTTTCAAAAATCCTTCCTTTTCTGCATTGTCCAGCAGCGCGTCCAGGGGGGCAAAATAATTGTTTATATTGAGAAGTCCGAGCGGTTTGGAATGAAACCCTAAAATTGACAGGGTATATATTTCAAAAAATTCATCAAACGTGCCGATGCCCCCGGGCAGGACCACAAATCCGTCAGACAGTTCCACCATCCGCGTCTTTCTTTCATGCATGGTAGGGACCACATGCAGCTGTGTCAGTCCGGGATGGAAAATTTCCTTGTCCCGCAACGCCTGGACGGTCACACCGACCACCCGGCCGCCTGCCTCCAGCGCACTGTCTGCCAGCAGTTTCATCAGGCCTGTGTTGGATCCGCCATATACACATGTCAGATTGTGTGCAGCCATTTCTCTGCCCATTTCTTCGGCTGCCCTGGCATACACCGGGTCAACAGCGGGACTGGAGCCTAAAAAAATACAGATCGCATCCATTATTGTTTCAACTATCTCCTGTTTTGAATAGAAAAAAATTTTGAATCAAAAATAGCATACCATTTTTGATTCGGAAACAATCAATTTTCTGCCACCTGCGGGTGGCGGGTCCGGCGTCAGGGCAGGGGGGTATCATGGTTAATAACAGCCTTCACATCCATTTCCAGAAATAATACGTTTTTCCTTGGCAATTGCTCCGGTCGCTTTGAACAATATGCCCGGCTGCTGCGGGATGCGGACAAGCTGGATATCTGGCGGGTGGTCATTGACCATTACCAGCGCCAAAACAAGGATGACAACCCGGCCATTGAATTGGGACTTCCGGATACACCCGGAATCTCAGACCGGGTTTGCGGCGATGTGGTCAATGGGAAAATCGTGGATGCCCGCCATATAAGAAATCTGAATGATTTTAAACTGCTTCAGATCGGGTGGGTATTTGACA
>JAABSS010000328.1 GCA_011390235.1 Desulfotignum sp. | reverse complement strand
TGGCCTCCGGCGGAACCGTATTTTGAAAATGCTTCCTTTGCAGTATTTCCCGCGCCTTTGCGCAGGCCGTCGTTTCTGAGAATAATAATGAGTTTGCGGTCCATTACCCCGGAAATAACGGACCAGTTGACCCCGGCAATGGACAGAAAAAAGTCAGCCACCACCACCAGTTCATCCGGCTTGGAAATTGTTCCGGCATGGTAAAAAACCCGGTTGTTGACCTCCCGCCGTTTTTTAATGGCAAACCCTAAAAAATCCAGGTCTTCATTGGTAAAAAACGCCCGCTCCACTTTGGTGACGATATTGTTGTCTGCAAATTTATACAGATACTGAAAGGCCCGGATATCCTTTAAGCTAGCCTGGCGGGTGAAATCAGCGGTATCGGTTTTAATACCCATCATCAAAGCGGCCGCAAGTTTTCCCGATGGTTTGATCTTCCAGGATTTGAGGTATTCGGTAAGAATGGTGGAACAGGCCCCGTAACCGGGTCTGATATCTGTATAGGCCGCATCAGGAGCGGACACTGGATGGTGATCAATGATGGCATCATAGGTGACTCCGGCAAATGCCGCATTATGATCCGGCTGGGAATCCACAATCATAAAATTGTCAAAATAGGTTTTGTCCAGTGATGCCAGGTCCACCAGTCCGGATTCTGTAAGCTGAATCAAGGTAAGGTTGTCCGGCCGGCTAATACGGTTGAAATGGGCAATGGCCACTTCTGATACATTTCGCCACAACAGCCGTTTTATTGCCATGGCAGAGGCTATGGCATCCGGATCTGCATTGATGATCACCAATACCTTTGCATTGGTTTTGAACTGCTTGAAAAAGCGTTTTATTTTTTCCCGGTTACTGCTCATAAGGGTAGCTTTTGTGTATGGTTGCTGCTGAAAAACAAAACAAGTGTAATAAAAGCATACCCTATAATGGCCAGAATGGCAAACCACCCGTAAAATACCCCCAGGGGTGCCAGGACAATGGCAGTAAGCCAGTGGACGAAAATCACCGTGGGGGAATGCAGATGGATGGGAAAATCATCAAACCTGCAGATAACGGCCAGCCCGCAAAGGTTCCAGCCATAGAGAGAGGCGAATACATGCAGGTGCAAAAGCCATTTGGTCTTTTCCGGATCATAACTTTCCGCCATCTGAAAAAAAATGTAGGCAATCCCGGTAATGGCGGTGACAATCAAAAACCCGATGCCCGAGGTGAGAAACATTTTCTGCTGCATGGACTTGGCAAAAGTGTAATACAGATAAAAGACCACCATCACCGCCGCAAACAGAGCGGATGTCACAAAAATCTGGGGGATGAACCGCTCCAGCAGGATAAACACAAAAAAAATGATCACCCCCAGGGTGATGGTCCAGAAAGACAGCTCCATAAACACTTTATAACCGGAAGTTTCAATTTCTTTGAGCATGGAAAACACAAGGGACAAAGTGATCAATGACAAGGGAAAGGAAAACCCCAGAAAAAAGGTATTTAACACCAGTTTTTCCATGTATACCCAGTGAAAATATTCATTGTTCAAAATTACTGCAGAGGCCATACCGATACCGGTGGACAGACACAGCAAAGATGCCTGATGAAATTTATGTGACACAGACACACTTTTTTGGAAAAACTCTTTGGGAAACCAGGAAAATTCATTGACCCGGACTTTCTCCACCAGAAGACACAAAAAAAAGGATATTGCCAGGGTCACGGGATACAGTTTTAAAAATGCGGAAAATGCATAAATCAAAGAACCGGCAAAAAAAAGCTGTACCGTGTTGGACACCTGTTTTTGTCCCTGGGTGTAATACAACAGAATGGAGCCGCCTGTGCACAGGTTGAACAAAAAGATGTGCAGGCGCTCGAAGCTGTAGTTCTGCAAAGGAAAATAAATATGAACAAACCCGAAAACCAGGGCTGTTATCATCAAAAAAGAAAATAATAATTTCAAAGGTGCTGTCATGAAAATATTCCGTTTTATCTGGTCATGGGTTATCAGGTCATGGGTATCACCGGCCCAGCAGATGCCTGAGGGCAGGGTCCAGTCTATCGTGCTGAAATACAAAGCCGGTGTCCAGCAGTTTTTCGGGCATCACCCTGGCACTGGTCATCAGGGTTTCTTTTCCCATATCTCCCCAGAGAAGGGCTGCAGCCCAACCGGGAATCACAAAAAAGGCCGGCCTGGATACCACCTTGCCCAGGGTTTTTGTAAACTTGCGGTTGGTAACGGCATGGGGTGCTGTCAGGTTAACCTCGCCCTGTACTGCTTTGTTATCCAGGATGTGCAGAATGCCGCCCAGGGTATCATCCATGCTGATCCAGCTCATGTATTGCTGTCCGGAACCAAGCCGGGCCCCGCACCCGGATATGAATGCAGGCATCATCCGGGCCAGGGCACCACCGGCCGGGGTGAGCACCACACCGATGCGCAGCTGAACAGTGCGGATACCGGCTTCTTCTGCCGGTAAAGATGCCTGTTCCCACTTGTGGCAGACCCGGGAAATAAAAGAATCCCCCATGGCAGATGCTTCGGTGAGAACGGCATCCTGCCCTTCCCCGTAATACCCGATGGCAGATGAGGAAATAAACACAGAGGGTCTGCGGTCCATGGCAGCCATTTTTTCCACCAGCAGCCTGGTGGGCTGTATCCGGGAGTCAATGATCTTCTGTTTTTGTTTTTGGGTCCATTTCCCCCGAGAAATATCCACGCCGTTGAGGCTGATAACAGCATCCACCGGTCCGGCTGCGGCCATGTCCAGAATACCCTTGACAGGATCCCAGAACATTTCATCTGCTGCCAGATCAGTGCTGCGGCGCACCAGGCGGATCACCTCATGGCCGCAGGTGCGCAGAAAAGGCACCAGCATGGAGCCGATGGTACCGGATGCCCCTGACACCAGAATCCGCTGGCGCTTGACCTTGTCTGCATAGT
>JAABSS010000327.1 GCA_011390235.1 Desulfotignum sp. | reverse complement strand
CGGAGCAAACGGCATCCGGCCGGCATCCTCCGGCGCGGCAGCCAGAAAAAACTGCCCTGTGGCCAGCCCGGCATCCCGGATGACCCGCTTGGTCATGGCCTTGTGCAGGGTCAAAGACATGACCAGGGGGTCTGAAAAGGTATAGGGAATCTGGTACAGGTCCAGGATGGCCGGCACCTGGGCTTCTCTGCCCATGCCGTGCAGGCCTTCGGCAATGTTGAACACCAGATCCCAGCGCGCACCGCCCACCAGCTGTTCAATGAGCTGCCGGGCATTGCCGATGCGCACCGGGGTATGCCCCAGGCCGCACAGGGCCTGCTCGATGGCCGCGATGGTTTCCACGGAATCGAATTCCGCGGTTTCCAGTTCTGAGTATCCCCTGTCCAGGTAATCCTGGCGCAGGTCATAGGTCAATCCGATGATCATTGTCTGTTCTCCCACGATTCTGTCATTCTGCCGCCGGCAAGCTCTGGAGGATTTCCAGGCCAGGATCGGGATAGGTAAAGGATCTGTTTTCATAATTGGTCAGCACCAGGTCGTCGCTGGTGTGGCCACTCACATAGTCGGGCATCAGCGGGATCTTGCCGCCGCCGCCAGGGGCATCCACCACATAGGCGGGCACGGCATACCCGGTGGTGAATCCACGCATGCCCCGGATGATCTCCAGGCCCCGGGTGATGGAAGTCCTGAAATGGCCGGACCCGGAGATGGGGTCGCACTGGTACAGGTAATAGGGCCGGACCCGTATTTTCATGAGCTGGTGCATCAATTCGGTCATGATGGGGACAGAATCATTAACCCCGGTAAGCAAAACTGTCTGGGATCCCAGGGGAATGCCGGCATCTGCCAGCATGGTACAGGCTTTTTGGGATTCGGGTGTACACTCGTCCGGGTGGGTGAAATGCAGGCTCATCCACAGGGGGTGGTATTTTTTGAGCATCTTCACCAGTGCAGGGGTGATACGCTGGGGCAGCACCGCCGGCACCTTGGTGCCGATGCGGATAATTTCCACATGGGGAATCTGCCGCAGCCGGGAGAGCACCCATTCCAGCCGGTCGTCACTCAGGGTCAAAGGATCCCCGCCGGACAGCAGCACATCCCGGACACAGGGATTGGCGGCAATATAAGCAATGGCCTTTTCCCAGCGGGTCCGGCTGGCACGGATTCTCCCCCCATGGCCCACCATCCGGGACCGGGTGCAGTACCGGCAGTAGGTGGAGCAGAAATCGGTGAGCAGAAACAGGACCCGGTCCGGATATCGGTGCACCAGCCCGGGTACCGGACTCTGATGGTCTTCTCCCAGAGGATCGTCAGACTCACAGGGCATTTTGACCCATTCATTGGCCGTGGGCACCACGCACCGCCGCAGGGGATGATCAGGCTGATCTTTGGGGATCAGGCTGGCGTAATAAGGGGAGATGCTCAAGGGCAGCTGGATGGTGCGGTCCGTCAGATATTCGTCCGGCCCCAGGGGCAGGATCTGGCTGAGTCGTTCATAGGTATGGATGCGGTGGCGCACCTGCCACTGCCAGTCATGCCAGTCCCGGGCCGTGGAGCCGGGAAAAAACTGTTTTTGAAACGCTCTGGTTTCTGGGCGGAGCTTTGGGTGACGCGGGGATGTATTTTTTTTGGCCGGCAAGATGAATACCGGACGGGTCAGATGGATGGGGTCCATTCCGGACGCAGGGCCCGGGTACAGGGTTTCTATGACAAGCCTGCCGCCGGGAGGTTCGTCATCATCGATTATCAGCGTTTCCGCGGGTGCATCTGCTTTGTGCATGATCTCTCCTTGTGTATCTGTTTTGTTGTGGGTGGTAACACGTCTGTGGTAACTACAATAAAGGCCGAACATTTTGTTGCCTGAAAACGGGATTAGCAACCATCGTGCCTGAAAAGAAAAAAAAGTCAAAATATAAAGTCACAATATAATGTAGGTGTCTTGTGACCGGACTGTCAGATGCGGAATCCCGGATGTGGGTATAAAACACCTACGTGGGGCGGGTATCAGTGAATCCAAGGGGATTTGGGATTGTCCCGATATGGAGAAAAAAGCAAGTAACAGGAATCTTGATGTCTGGTTTGGAAACAGGCAGGGCCGGCATACAGACGTGAAATGTCTGATCTTCTGTACCAATAAAAAATTGCATCACCCGGCCAGGTTTTGTAGTCAGAAAAATTCTTACAAGGAAATACTGCATTTACCGACTTTACTTTAAAGGATATCTCGGGTATGTAATTGGTTGAAATAATATTGAATCAAGACCGAAAAACATTTTTGGAGATTAGTTATCAATGATTATTCAGGGATTAAAGCTCACTATACTTGGTATGGGAGTGGTTTTCTCGTTTCTTGTCCTGTTGTTTGTTCTCATTTTGATTTTTGCCAAACTGCTTGCACCATTTACAAAAAAAGAAGCATCATTGGCTGGTGCCAGAAAACCTGCACGGAAGAAACCCAGACAGGCACCTGATGAACACCTGAAACTGACAGCCATTATCAGTGCTTCGATAGCCGCCCACAGGGCGCGCGCGGGACGGCATTGACCGCTGTTTTAATACTTCAAGGATGGTTTCAATGAAAAAAATTCACATTATGGACACCTCATTTCGGGATGGGTTTCAATCGGTTTTCGGGGCACGTGCCCTGACAGATGATTTTCTTCCTGCTGTGGAAGCTGCTGTGGAAGCCGGCATCGATCATCTGGAAGCCGGCGGCGGTGCCCGGTTCCAGAGCCTTTTCATGTACTGCGGTGAATCCGCATTTTCCATGATGGACCGGTTTCGAAAAGCCGCCGGCCCGGATGCCCGCCTCCAGACCCTTGCCAGGGGGATCAATGTGGTGGCCCTTTCAGCCCAGCCAAAGGATATGATCGATCTGCATGCAAAGATGTTCAAAAAACACGGTATGACCCATATCCGCAATTTTGACGCCCTGAATGACGTGC
>JAABSS010000326.1 GCA_011390235.1 Desulfotignum sp. | reverse complement strand
ACCGCAATCCGTATGATTTTGCCGCCACCCATCCGTTCAACCCGGTGCTCACCTCAAAACCCGGGGTGTATGTGTGCGGGGTTATTGAAAGTCCCAAAGACATTCCGGAAACCATGGTCCAGGCCTCTGCTGCCGCATCCATGGCTGTCACCGACCTGCCGGTGGTGCCCAAAGACCGGGAAATGGATGAAATGTTTCCCCCGGAGCGCGATGTGCGGGGAGAAGATCCCAGGATCGGTGTGTTTGTCTGTGACTGCGGATTCGAGATCGGCGGGGTGCTGGATGTGGACAAACTGCTTGCATCTGCAAAAACCCATTCAGATGTGGCGGTTGCCCGGGCAGTGGGATACGGGTGTTCCTCCGAGTCCATGGCAAATATCGAAGCCATGATAAAAGAAAACAACCTGAACCGGGTGGTCCTTGGCGGGTGTTCTCCCAGGACCCATGAGACCAAATTCCAGGACCTGCTCCAGCGGGTGGGATTGAACAAATACCTGGTGGAGATTGTCAATTTGCGGGACCAGAATACCTGGACCCATATGAACGTACCGGACCAGGCCCAGAAAAAGGCTGTCAAACTGCTCAACGTGGGCATTGCCGGGGTGAGAAAAAACCGTCCCCTTATTGACCATACCCTGCCCATGAGCCAGAATGCACTGGTGGTGGGCGGCGGTGTCACCGGCATGACCGCAGCATTGAAGCTGGCAGACCAGGGGGTGAAAACCTATATTGTGGAACGGGCCCCGGCCCTGGGCGGTCTGGCCAGATCCATCCGCAAAACCATTGAAGGAGAAGATGTGGGTGTTTTTGTCCAGGGCCTGGTGGAAAAGGTTGCGGCCCATGACAACATCCAGGTGCTGACCCGCTCCATCATTGTGGACCATTCGGGCATGCCGGGTCTGTTTAAAACCGGCATCCAGACCGGGGTGCGCATGAACTATATGCAGATTGACCACGGGGTGACGGTGCTGGCAACCGGGGCAATGGCCAACCGGCCGGCCCAGTACGGCCTTGGCACGTATGCCGATGTCATGACCCAGCTGGAAATGGATGCTGTGCTGGAAGATGATGCCGCCCGTATCCAGGCCATGGACCAGGTGGTCATGATCCAGTGCGTGGGGTCCCGGGAACCGGAAAATCCCAACTGCTCCAGGATCTGCTGCCAGGCTGCCATGAAAAATGCCTTGAGAATCAAGGAGATCAGCCCGGACACCCAGATTTATGTCTTGTACCGGGATATGCGCACCTACGGGTTCCAGGAGGAATATTACCGCAAAGCCCGGGATCTGGGGGTGAAATTCATCCGGTTTTCTCTGGACACAAGACCCAGGGTGGTGGAAACCGACAATGCACTGGCAGTGCATGCCCATGATTTTATTTTGGACAGTGACATTGAAATTGCTGCAGACTGCGTGGTCCTGAGCACAGGACTTATTGCGGATGATGAAACCACGGAAGATCTGGGCCTGATGTTTCATCTGCCCAGAACAATTGATAATTATTTTCTGGAAGACCATGTAAAACTGCGGCCCGTGGATATGGCCCAGCGGGGATTTTTCCTGGCCGGTACCGCCCATTCCCCCAAAACCATCAGGGAAAGTATCACCCAGGCCCAGGCAGCAGCCGGCCGGGCCCAGACCCTGCTGGCCAAAAAAGAGATCAACCTGGGGGCCTGCGTGGCCAAGGTGGATCCGGACAAATGCGCTTCCTGCCTGGTGTGCGTGCGGGCCTGCCCCTTTGATGTGCCCTTTATCAATGCAGAAGGGGTCTCCCAGATCGATGCGGACAAATGCCATGGATGCGGGGTGTGTGCCGGGGATTGTCCTGCCAAGGCCATCCAGCTGCTGGCCTATGAAGATGATCAGATCCTGGCGAAATTAGACGGCTTATTCGAGAGGTAAATATTTATGGAAAATTTTGAACCTGAAATTGTCGCATTCTGCTGCCATTACTGTGCATACACTGCAGCAGACATGGCCGGCAGCAAACGCATATCCTACCCATCCAATGTCAAGATCATCCGGGTGCCCTGCACCGGAAAGGTGGATGCCATCCACCTGATGAAAGCCCTGGAAAAAGGGGCTGACGGGGTTTACGTGGCCGGATGCCTTGAAGGGGACTGCCATTTTAAAAACGGCAATCTCCGGGCACAGGCCAGAGTGAACCGGGTGAAAAAAGTGCTCACCGAACTGGGATGGGAACCTGAACGGGTGGCCATGGTCAATATGTCCGCCGGCATGGGCGAAAAATTTGCCGAAACTGCCAAAGAATTTACTGAAACCATAAAAAAACTGGGCCCCAGTCCTGGAAAACTTACCGGGAATGAAAGCAAGGCTGCCAGTTAAACACAATATCTTCGGAGAATATACATGATTACAGCAGAACAAAAACCTATACAGGAAATTATCCAGTATATTGCACCCTACGGCAGGATCCTTCTGGTGGGCTGCAATGAATGTGTGACAGTCTGTGCAGCCGGCGGCAGAAAAGAGGTCGGCCTGCTGGCGTCCGCGCTGCACCTGAACAGCCTCAAACAGGGCAAAACCATCGATATCAAGGAAATCACGCTGGAACGGCAGTGTGATCCGGAATATGTTGAAGAGCTGGCCCCCTATATTGACGGGGCCGATGCCGTGGTTTCCATGGCCTGCGGCTGCGGTGTGCAGTCTGTTGCCGGCCGGTACAAGACTTCCCCTGTGTTTCCGGCGGTCAATACCCGGTTCATGGGGGCATCTCTTGGCCAGGGTGTCTGGGCTGAGCGGTGCAAAGGCTGCGGAGACTGCGTTCTGGGTATCACCGGCGGGATCTGTCCGGTGGCACGGTGCTCCAAACACCTGCTCAACGGCCCCTGCGGCGGGACCTCCAACGGCCAGTGCGAGATCAGTCCGGATGTGGATTGTGCCTGGCGCCTCATCTGGGAGCGGCTGAAAGACCTGGGCATGGAAGACAG
>JAABSS010000325.1 GCA_011390235.1 Desulfotignum sp. | reverse complement strand
ACCGCATAGCAAAGGGCCGCTCTTTTGTGTTTATCCAGTGCGTGGGCTCCAGAAACGAAGAAAACCCCTACTGCTCCAAGGTCTGCTGCACCCACAGCATCAAATCGGCCATTGCCTTGAAAAAAATGGACCGGCGTAAACGGGTGTTCATCATTTACAGAGATATCCGGTCCTATGGTTTCCGGGAAGATTTGTACAAGGAAGCCAGGGAACTCGGCGTGCTGTTCATCCGGTATGACCTGGAGGCACTGCCGACGGTCCGGAAAAACGGTCAGGGCGGCCTGGTGCTGGAAGTCATGGACCCGGTACTCCAGATGGAGGTGAAGATCAATCCGGATCTGGTGGTGCTGGCTTCGGGCGTGGTACCGGCGGACAACAAGCCGTTGTTTGAAAAATTCAAGGTGCCGGTGAACAGCGACGGGTTCCTGGTGGAGGCCCATGCCAAGCTGCGGCCTGTGGATTTTTCATCGGACGGCCTGTTTGTGGCAGGACTGGCCCATTATCCCAAACCCCTGGAAGAGAGCATTGCCCAGGCAAGGGCTGCCGTGGCCCGGGCCATGACCATTCTGTCCAAAGATTCCCTCATGGTGGGGGGGATCGTGGCCACCGTGGAAAAGGAAAAATGCGCGGTATGCCTTACCTGTGTGCGCACCTGCCCCTATGGTATCCCTTTTATTCATGAGGAGGGATATGCGCAGATCGAGGCATTTGAATGCCATGGCTGCGGTGCCTGTGTGGCGGAATGCCCGGGCAAGGCCATCACCTTGAACCATTTTACCGACCGGCAGCTCATCGCCAAAACCGATGCCCTGTTTGAAAAAACCCTGGAGACCGAGGAGGCGGCATCATGAAAACAGACCAGCAAGCGGTTGACAACACCAGCCAGGAGCGGGAAAGAAAAGCCATGAACAGCCAGACGTTTGAACCCAGGATCGTTGCATTCTGCTGCCAGTACTGAGCGTACGCAGCAGGGGACCTGGCAGGTTCCATGAGACTGTCCTATCCGGCTGACGTCAAGATCATCCAGGTGCCGTGCACCGGGCGGGTGGATATCATCCACCTGCTCAACGCCCTGGAAGACGGGGCGGACGGGGTATATGTGGCAGGATGCCTGGAAGGGGAATGCCATTACCTGGAGGGCAATTACAAGGCAAGGCGCAAGGTGGACTACGTGAAAAAAACCCTGAAAGAACTGGGCATAGAGCCGGAGCGGGTACAAATGTACAACCTGTCCTCGGCCCAGGGCGCCCGCTTTGCCGAAATCGCCAATGAAATGGTGCAGATCACAGACCTGGGCCCCACCCCGGTCCGTTAAAAAACTTGGGGTCAGAATATGGGGTCAGGCTTGCGTTATTGTCGTTATTGGAAAAGAAATGACAAATTTTTACACCGGTCATCAATAACGACAATAACGCAAGCCTGACCCCACCTGCTGACACTTCTGACCCCCTCGAAAATGAGAGGTGACACATGATAGTTGCAGATCGCAAGTCTCTGGATGAAATACTGGGGATGGTGGCAGACAAGGACAAGATCCTCATCCTCGGATGTAAAGGGTGTGTGACGGTGTGTAATGTGGGCGGGCTCAAGGAGGCGGAGGTCCTGGCCGCTTCCGTGAAGATCGCCCGGAAAAAAGAGGGCCGGCCCGTTGAAATCGATACCCGTGCCCTGGAACGCCAGTGTGACAATGAATATGTGTCCCAGCTGGCAGACCAGGTGGCGGACTACCAGGCTGTGGTGTCCATGGCCTGCGGCGTAGGACCCCAGTTTCTGACGGAAATGTACCCGGACCAGGTGTTTTTTCCGGCTGTGAACACCACTTTTTTCGGTGGTGCGGTCGAGCACGGGGTGTGGGAGGAGCGTTGCGCCGGGTGCGGTACCTGCGGTATCCATCTGTTCGGCGGTTTGTGCCCTGTTGCCAGATGCGCCAAAAGCCTGCTTCACGGCCCCTGCGGCGGTTCTTCCAACGGCATCTGCGAGGTGCACAAGGACACGGCGTGCATCTGGGATGCCATTGTGAAAAAGAAAATGGAAACCGGGCACCTGGAGGATCTGGCGGGGGTGAAACCCTTCAAGGACTGGCGCACCGCCAGGGACGGCGGCCCCCGGCGCAGTATCAGGGAAGAACTGGTCAAGGGAAACATATAAAAGGAGACAGATGCCATGACAGAAACCAAATCAGGCAGCAATCTTGAAAAAGTCCTGACAGCCGGTCATTTTGCCTTTACCGGAGAATGCGGTCCCCCCAAGGGTGCCAATGCAGACCATTTGAAGAAGAAATTTCAGTATCTCAAGGGCAATGTGGACTGCGTCAACATGACCGACAACCAGACCGCAGTGGTGCGCATGTCTTCCCTGGCCGGATCCGCTTTGATGGTAGCCGAGGGCCTGGAACCCAATTACCAGATGGTGTGCAGAGACAGAAACCGCCTGGCCATGATGTCCGATATCCTGGGGGCCTATGCCCTGGGGGTCAGGAACATGCTGTGCCTGTCCGGGGACCACCAGACATTCGGCAACCACCCGGAAGCCAAAAACGTCCATGACATCGATTCCATGCAGCTCATTGCCATGGTGAAAAAAATGCGGGACGAGGGAAAATTTCTCAATGGTGAAGACATTGACGTCCCGCCGAAAATGTTCATCGGAGCGGCCTGCAACCCTTTTGCCGATCCCTATGAATACCGGGTCCACCGTCTGGCCACCAAGATTGCGGCGGGCGCGGATTTCATCCAGACCCAGTGCATTTTCAACATGGACAAATTCCGGGATTTCATGAAACAGGTGGTGGACATGGGCCTGCATGAACGCTGTTATATCCTGGCCGGGGTCACCCCCATGAAAAACGCGGGCATGGCCAATTTCATGTCCAAATACGTGCCCGGCATGGAGATCCCCGACGCTTTGATCAAGCGCCTCAAGGGTGTGGATAAACGAGACCAGGCCGAAGAAGGC
>JAABSS010000336.1 GCA_011390235.1 Desulfotignum sp. | reverse complement strand
ATGCGCATCAGCAACGTGCCCAGTGCCAACAAGGGGATATTTGCCCACAATGATATGGCAGATCTGAAACGCTGCCTGGATGCCGTGGGGTCAGACATGGAACGGGTGGTGGTGGTGTTTGACGGCATCTTCAGCATGCGGGGGGATTGTGCCCCCATAAACGAGATTGCGGGTATCTGCAAAAACTATGAAGACAGGTTCAAAGACGGCGTGATAACGGTGGTGGATGATTCCCACGGCATCGGCGCATTCGGGGATACCGGCCGGGGAACCCCGGAGTTCTGTAATGCCTGGCCTGATGTGGTGGTGGGGACATTCGGCAAGGCATTCGGTGTAAACGGCGGGTTCATCGCCGGCAGCCAGACCCTTGTGGAGGCGGTGCGCCAGAAAGCAGACACCTATATTTACACCAATCCCCTGAGCGTGGCTGACTGCGCCGCTGCTGTCAAGGCAATCGATATCTGTGACAGCAGCCAGGGAAAAAACCTTCTGGCCCACCTGAAAGAACAGACTGCCCGGTTCCGGCAGGGCCTGGACAGACTGGGCATGGAATCCATTGCCGGGCCCCACCCGGTGGTACCGCTGATGGTCAGGGATACCGCCAGAACCCATGACCTTGTCACATACCTGTATGACAACGGTGTGCTGGTGGTGGGGCTGACATTCCCGGTGGTGCCCAAGGGAGATGAAACCATCCGGTTCCAGATCAATGCCTGCCATACCCCCGATGATATCGACCAGGTCCTGGGTCTTCTGGCTGGATTTGCCTGAAATTATTTGTTGTTCCGGGTTTTTTTCCAACTCCTTGAATTTGGTGCAGAATCAATGTATGATAGAAAAATTGGCTTGGCCTGTACATGGATGGCCGGGCATGGTCCAAATATTATGACAAGGAGAAAAAGGAATGGAGCCTGATAAATTCCGAGAATCCAGACAGGAAATAAACCGCATGTGCAGAAATGTTTATGCCCTGATTGACAAAAAAGCTTTGGAAGAATCCAAAGAAGGATATGAAAAGGTGCATGAACGGCTGGACATCCTCAAACCCCAGGCAGAAGGGGAGATCCAGAAGCGGTCTGTCAAGAATCTGGGGCTCAAACTCAAGAATCTGTCCACACTGATCCGCAAGTTGAAACCCAAGGCCGCAGCTTCCAGAAAAGCGGGTAAACCCGGCATTGTCTGGGATGAGGAAAGGCTGGCCCAGCTTGCCACCCCATTTTTGGAAAAAGTATTCCAGAATATGGGAACCGACCAGGGTGCTGCCGTGTGTCTGGGCACCACAGGAAAAGGTATTCGTCCCAATTACCAGATTCAGTTCAGCGATAAAACCATCACTTCTTTCAGCGGATCCAGCCACAAACCCAGCCAGAAGCCTGATGCCACCAAAACAAAAAATATTTCTCTCCCGTTTTCCCGGGCAGTGATTGAAAATGTCCTTGGGCAAAAAAGAAAAAGTGCATAGCCTGTGGATATAAGCTGATCCATGATCCGGCATAAAGACGGATCATGGGTTTTTATCATGACCAAACCGCTTGATCATTTTCAGCTGGTTCCGGGTTTTGGAAGAACAGTCCAAATGCACGGAATCCATTACACAATCGATGATGTGCAAGCCCAGTCCGCCTGGTTTGATATCATCGATATCTCTGGGATGCATTCTGGCAGGATCACTTTTACAGCCAAAGTCTTCAATGGTGACATGCAGTTTTCCAGGAAGAATTTCCAGGTACAGATTTATTTTTCCATGGGGCTGGTTCATGTAGCTGTGTTTGATAACATTGGCGCAGGCCTCATCAACCGCCAGAATGATGTTTTCTGTCTCTGTTCCGGGCAGATCCATAACAGCACCAACTTTTTTGAACACCCCCCTTACCAGCTGCAGATATCTGGGGTGAGATGGAATACTCAGGATAAGGTGTTCAGGGTTTGTGCTCATGGTATCTGTCATAGGCTTCCCGGTTCTCAGGCTGACCTGGAAACTTGACCGGGTCAGCTTGTTTTTTTCTTGTATTGATTGATGTATATCCATCCTGGTCTTATTTGTCAATCTCTCCCCGGCACGAACAGATGCACATGTGCCGGCGGATTATCGTTGACACCCCAAAACCGGTACGCTATTTATGCCCTATGATACGCGTTGAAAATCTTGTTAAAACCTATGGCCGGATCGTGGCATGCAATAACGTGAGCTGTCAGCTTGAAGAAAAAAAGGTGACTGTGATCCTCGGGGGTAGCGGGTCCGGTAAAAGTACGCTTTTGCGACAGGTAACAGGCCTGGAAAAACCTGACAGCGGTTCAGTATTTTTTGACGGCATAGACCTGACCTGCGCCACCAAAAAAGCGCTGTATGAAAAAAGAAAAAAAATGGGCATGCTCTTCCAGGGGTCTGCCCTGTTCAATTATCTGACCATTTTTGAAAACATTGCATTTCCCCTGCGGGAACATACCAGAATTGCAGACAATGTCATTAAAAATATTGTCACCATGAAGCTTGAAATGGTGGGACTGCGGGGAACCGAACACCTGATGCCCTCCCAGCTGTCCGGGGGGATGATGAAACGGGTGGGTCTGGCCCGTGCCATTGTCATGGATCCCAAGGTGATTTTTTATGATGAGCCCACCTCCGGCCTGGACCCCATTTCCACCGGCGTGATCGGCAAACTGATCAAGGATCTGAACACCACACTGGGCATTACTTCTGTGGTGGTGTCCCATGATATTGCATCCAGTTTCAAGATTGCCGACAACATCATTATTCTCTATTACGGAGACATTATTGCCCAGGGAACCGTGGCACAGATTCAGAACAGTACTGATGAGCGGGTGGTGCAGTTTATTACAGGGTCCCCTGAAGGCCCCATTTCTTTTACCCGCACAGATGCAAGTTATATTGACGCGCTTTTGACCGATAATGATAAAACAACAGGAAAAGTGCTGTGAATCTTGATATTGTTGCTTTCATCGGCCAGGCCGCATTGTCCTGGGTACAGGTTATGGGCAGAAGCGGCGTGTTTTTATTTCTTGCGGTTTTTCAGGCCTTCCAACGGCCGTTTCGGATGGCCCGGTTACTCAAGGAAATCGAATTTATTGGATCAAAGTCATTTTTGATCGTATTTGTCACCGCCCTGTTCACAGGCATGGTGCTGGCGCTGCAAGGCTACCATACCCTGACCCAGTTCGGGGCCCAGGCCCTTTTAGGGTCTGCTGTGGCGCTTTCCATTATCCGGGAGCTGGGACCTGTGTTGTGTGCCCTTATGGTGACCGGAAGAGCCGGATCTGCCATAGCTGCAGAAATCGGTATCATGAAAATAACCGATCAGTTCCCGGCCCTGGAAATGATGGCCATTGAGCCGGTCAAATATGTGATAAGCCCGAAAATCCTGGCCGGTATCATTTCTTTGCCGCTGTTGACCGCTTTTTTTGATGTGGTGGGCATCATGGGCGGATACCTGGTGGGGGTGCAGCTGCTTGGGATCAATCAGGGGGCATATTTCGGCAAAATGATCTCAGCAGTCACCTTTGCCGATATCTATGGCGGGGTAATCAAATCTTTGTGCTTTGGCCTGCTGATCTCCTGGATCGCATGTTTTGTGGGATTCAGTGCCCGGCCCACCACCGAAGGGGTGAGCCAGGCAACCACCAGGGCTGTGGTGGTGACATCCCTGTCCATTCTGGTGGTGGATTATATCTTGACATCTTTATTGCTATAGGATGTAATATCATTCATGTACGGCAGAAAAACAGAAATTTCGGTGGGGGTGTTCATGGTTCTGGGAATGGCCTGTCTGGTGTATCTTTCCGTTAACCTGGGCGGGGTTGCATTGTTCGGGTCTGACACCTATACCATTGAAGCCAGTTTCAGATCGGTAGAAGGCCTTGAGCCGGGCGCTTCTGTGGAAATTGCAGGGGTACCGGTGGGCAAAGTCAAACAGATCCGCCTGGAAGAAAACGAGGCCCGGGTTTTTATGGAGATAAAAAACAGCACCAAAATTTCCGATGATACCATTGCTTCGGTCCGGACCAAAGGTATCATCGGTGACAAGTTCATTAAACTGGCACCAGGCTGGTCTGAAGACTATCTCTCAGACCATGATGTGCTCATGGACACGGAATCCGCCATCAGCATTGAGGAATTGGTCAATAAATATCTCTTTGATCAATAACAAATATCCTGACACAGGGAAGATGGGCAATGCAGTTTGATATAAAAACCACGGAAAAGAAAAATATTGCCCTGGTTCAGGTTCAGGGGGAAGTGGATATGTATACCTCCCCCAGTCTGAGGGATACACTGGCCAGGCTTTTTAAAAAAAATACCACGGCTGTTGTTGTAGACCTGACCGGCGTTTCTTTTATGGACAGTTCCGGCATAGCCACCCTTGTGGAAGGGCTGCAATGGAGCAAAAAGCAGAAACGGCATTTTATTCTGGCCGGTCTTGGAGACACTGTATACAATGCCCTTTCTTTAACCAAACTGGACAATGTGTTCACCATTCTTGAAAATGCAAACCAGGCTTTTGAAGCCGTAACTAAAAAAAATATGAAAGAAAGCTGATATGCACCACTTGATTGTTAGACCCTTTTTAGTGACAATTTTTGTATTGTTTTTTATTGTCGGAAATGTGCAAGCGTCTCCGGCCCGGGACCAGCTCAAAGCCACCATTGACAGCATTATAAAGATTTTGAAAGATGACACCCTTAAAGGAGAGGCCAATGCGGCCCATCGAAGAGCCGCATTAAGGGAAGTGATCTATGAGCGGTTTGATTTTGAAAAAATGTCTCAGCTCAGTCTGGCCCGTCACTGGCGGGACAGAACTTCCACAGAACGGCAGACCTTTGTTCAGTTGTTTTCCCGGCTGCTGGAAGATACCTATGTGGCAAAAATTGAAACATATAATGATGAAAAGGTGCGCTATGTCAAAGAACAGGTCAGAAATAAAAAAGCGCAGATCAACACTATTGTCGTGAGCGATGCCATTGAAATCCCCATTGATTACAGAATGTATGCAGCAGCCGACGGCCAATGGCGGGTGTATGATATGGTAGTGGAAGGCGTAAGCCTGGTGGCAAATTACCGGTCCCAGTTTGCCCGGATACTGGATTCTGATTCCTTTGATGTCCTGATCAAACAACTGGAAGAAAAGATTTCCGCAAGCTCCTGATCGTCTGTGTTCAGTACCACTTTTTTTTTACCGATAAAAACCTGTTTTCATGCCAACTCTTTATAGTTATTCAAGGCAGTTATCCTTCCAATAACGGGGTTCTAACCATTTTCTAATGGTTTGCTCATCATTTGTTAAACAAAACCTTATAAAAGATCTGTATTTTCACAGCCAGTTTAGTGAACAATCTTTTAATTACAAGGTTAACCATGTCTTCTTCCAACCTGCTTCTGGTATTGCTCATGCTCACTGCCAGCGGATATTTTCTGGGCCGCAGGCGTGCCTTTGTTCTTGCCGGTGCCAGCGGCAGAGGCCAGCAGATACTGCATTCCAGACCCACCTATTATGGTGCCCTTGCTGCGCTCTGGTGTGCCCTACCGGCCCTGATCGTTTTTTCTTTCTGGCGGTTCTTTGAGTCCAATGTGGTCACCCAGATGGTGATTGCCGGTCTGCCTCCTGACCTGCAGAATCTGCCGGCAGACCGGCTCGGTCTCATAATAAATGATATCCGGAACATCGTTAATGCAAACATTGTCCCGGAAGAGATCAGCCCGGCCATCCAGGCGGCAGCCGACCATTACACACGGCTTCAGGCCATCAGCCACGCCACCCTGGCAGTGATGGTCACCACCATTGCCATTGCAGGGATCGTGTGGGTGCACAAAATAATTTCTCCGGGACTGCGGGCACGTAACCATGTGGAAACCATGGTCAAATACCTGCTTATCGCCTGCTCCACCATCGCCATATTCACCACAATCGGCATTGTATTGTCTGTTTTGTATGAAGCCATCCGGTTTTTCAAGGTTGTTCCCATACATGAATTTGTTTTTGGTCTGGACTGGAGCCCCCAGATGGCTATCCGCGCTGACCAGGTGGGCTCTTCCGGGGCTTTCGGCGCTATTCCGGTATTCATGGGTACCCTGCTCATATCAGCCATTGCCATGTGTGTGGCGGTTCCCATCGGCCTGATGTCCGCCATTTACCTGTCTGAGTATGCAAACAAAAGATTCAGGGCGGTTGCCAAGCCGCTGCTGGAGATTCTGGCCGGTATCCCCACGGTGGTATACGGATTTTTTGCCGCCCTGGTGGTGGCCCCCCTGATCCGCAACGCCGGGGTCTCCGTGGGCCTGGATGTGTCCTCGGAAAGTGCCCTGGCCGCCGGTCTGGTCATGGGGATCATGATCATTCCCTTTGTGTCATCCCTTTCAGATGATGTGATCAATGCTGTTCCCCAGTCCCTGCGGGATGGTGCACTGGGCCTTGGTTCCACCCACAGTGAAACGGTTCGCCTGGTTGTGCTGCCCGCTGCACTGCCCGGCATAGTCGGTGGTGTGCTGCTGGCGGTGTCCCGGGCCATTGGCGAGACCATGATCGTGGTCATGGCAGCCGGCCTGGCTGCCAATTTGACGGCAAATCCTTTGGAAACCGTTACCACGGTGACTGTCCAGATTGTAACCCTTCTGGTGGGGGACCAGGAGTTTGACAGCCCCAAGACCCTGGCAGCATTTGCTCTGGGCCTTTTGCTGTTTGTCATCACTTTGATCCTGAATGTCATCGCCCTGGTGGTGGTGCGCAAGTACAGGGAGCAGTATGAATAATCATTCCAATACCGGCCAAGCCGGAGTCACCCCTGGCAACACGCAGAAACAATCCGCATCCTTGCGGACAATGGATATTGTCAGCAAAGGGCTTTCCAGGCGCTATAGAGCTGAGAAGCGGTTCCGGCTGTATGGCATAACAGCCATACTCCTTTCCATGGTTTTTTTGTCCATGCTTTTCATCAGCATCACTGCCAATGGATATACCGCTTTCCAACAGACCTTTGTCCAGCTGGATATTTTCCTGGATCCTGATGACATTGATACCCAGGTCCTGCAGAATGCCAACTACCAGGCAATGGTGAAAAATGCGCTCAGGGATATGTTTCCTGAAGTGAAATCCAGGGCACAGAAGCGTCAGTTATATGATATGGTCAGTACTGGGGCAGCGTACCAATTGCAGGATTTTGTCAGGAAAAACCAGCAGAGGATCGGCTCTGTTGTCCAGCTCTGGGTACCGGCGGATGATGATGTGGATATGCTGATAAAAGGCCATATCCCCAGAGATGTGCCCGAGACTGAGCGCAGAATTAAAGATACACAGCTCTCCTGGATTGATAGGCTCCTGGAGCAGGGGCGGATCGAAAAACGGTTCAATACCACGTTTTTTACAGCCGGAGATTCCCGGGAACCTGAACTGGCAGGCATTCGGGGTGCTGTTACCGGATCTTTTTACACCCTGATCGTCACCCTGCTGTTGTCTTTTCCCGTTGGTGTGGCCACAGCGGTTTACTTAGAGGAGTTTGCCCCCAAAAACCGGTGGACCGACATCATTGAAGTGAATATCAATAACCTGGCAGCGGTTCCTTCCATTGTTTACGGCCTGCTGGGTCTTGCGGTTTTTCTAAATTTTTTCGGACTGCCAAGATCGGTTCCCCTGGTGGGCGGGTTTGTGCTGACCCTGATGACTTTGCCCACCATCATTATTGCCAGCCGGGCCGCCTTGAAATCGGTTCCCCCTTCCATTCGGGAGGCGGCCTTAGGTGTGGGTGCCTCAAAAACCCAGATGGTGGTCCACCATGTGCTGCCCCTGGCATTGCCCGGCATGCTCACCGGCACCATCATCGGCATGGCCCAGGCCCTTGGTGAGACAGCCCCGCTGCTGATGATCGGCATGGTGGCATTTATCGTGGACATACCGGGCGGATTTACCGATCCCTCGACTGTGCTGCCGGTACAGATTTTTCTGTGGGCAGACAGTCCGGAACGTGCTTTTCTGGAGCGGACTTCTGCCGCCATCATGGTGCTTCTGGCCTTTTTGGTGACCATGAATGCGGTGGCGGTTTTTCTGCGGAAAAAATTTGAACGAAGATGGTAGGTATTTTTTTTAAATGTTTTTTTAACAAAAATGTGTAAGGAGAAAGAAATGAAAAAAGTGTTGATTGCAAGTCTGGCCCTGGTTTTTACAATGGGTCTTGGCAGTGGATGGGCAGCGTCCAGGGATTATATTTCCATTGTCGGGTCCTCCACCGTGTATCCGTTTGCAACGACTGTTGCGGAAAATTTTGGTAAAACCACCAAGTTTAAAACCCCCACCATCGAATCCACCGGGTCCGGCGGGGGACACAAACTATTTGGTGCCGGTGTTGGTGTGGAATATCCGGATATCACCAATTCTTCCCGGCGGATTAAAAAATCGGAGTTTGAAAAAGCCGCAGCCAACGGTGTCAAAGAAATCGTTGAAGTAAAAATCGGATATGACGGCATTGTTATTGCCAACTCCAAAAAAGCCCCGCTGTTCAAGCTGAGCCGCAAGGATATTTTTCTTGCCCTGGCCAAGGATGTGCCTTCAGGAAATGTGGCCGGCCAAACTGTCCCCAATCCCAACAAAACCTGGAAAGATGTAAACCCCGCACTGCCGGATGTTAAAATTGAGGTTCTGGGGCCGCCCCCCACCTCCGGTACCAGGGATGCATTTGTGGAACTGGCCATGGAAGGCGGTGCCAAAAAATTTTCATGGATCGCAGATCTGAAGAAAAAAGACAAAAACGCCTACAAAGCCCTTTGCCATACCATCCGGGAAGACGGTGCCTATATTGAAGCCGGTGAAAACGACAACCTGATTGTCCAGAAACTGGATGCCAACAAGGATGTGCTGGGGATTTTCGGGTTCTCTTTTCTGGACCAGAATGCGGACAAACTCCAGGGTGCGATCATTGACGGTGTTGCCCCGGAATTTGATGCCATTGCAGACGGCAGCTACCCGGTATCGCGTTCCCTGTATTTCTACGTCAAAAAAGCCCATGTGGGCAGCATTCCCGGAATCAAGGAGTTTCTGGCTGAGTTCACCAGTGAAAAAGCCTGGGGTGATGACGGTTATCTGACGGACAAGGGCCTGATCCCCATGCCTGAAGCGGAAAGAGAAAAATTCAGACAGGCAGTGGAAAATCTGACCCCGCTTTCCGCATCTGACCTGTAATCTTTTGCTGTAAGACATATTGTAAGCCGGACAGGGCATCTGACCTGTCCGGCTTATTTTTTTTCAGCCGCCCTGGCGCAGGTGATACAGGTCAGGGCACTGGGATCCGCTTCCAGCCGCTTTTTGGCAATATCTTCCTCACAGTGAATACAGGCGCCGTAATCACCGGATTTTTTACGCTGCAAAGCTGTGTAAATGCGCTTTTTTCCCTATTATAATTCCACATATTGCGAAAAATGCTTGATCGTGTTATTTTTTCACAGATTTGTCACCCTGTGCGCCCGTAGCTCAGCTGGATAGAGCATTGGACTTCGAATCCACAGGTCGGGGGTTCGAATCCCTCCGGGCGTGCCAGTTTTATGGGTGTTATATAAAAATCAGGAGAACAATATGGCGGATCAAAAAAACAATACACCTCCTGCCTGTGCTGCATGTGACAGCCTGGTAGGGGAAAAATATATACTGATTCCAATCACAGTGCTGGCGGTAAAGAACAGGGTTGCCGGACACAATCCCCTGACAGCCGTGTACCAGGCAGGCGCCTATTACCGGAAGATCCGCAATCCATAAGATATGCATATTTTTCTCACCAATGATGACGGGTATCAGGCCACAGGGATCCGGGTATTGTATGAGGTGCTGGTCCAATACCATAATGTGGTGATGGTGGCGCCGGACCGGGAAAAAAGCGCAGTAAGCCATGGCATCACCCTGCATCACCCCATGCGGCTCCAGCAGATGCCGAGCGAAGGGAAAGGCAGTATATATGCAATGGACGGTACCCCGGCTGACTGCGTCAAGCTCGGGTTGTCAGAATGTGTTGATACCCCGCCGGATATGGTGATTTCAGGCATCAACCCGGGCACCAACATCGGCATTGACATCAATTATTCCGGCACGGTTGCCGCTGCCCGGGAAGGGGCGTTGAACGGCATCGTGAGCCTGGCGGTTTCCATGAAGATCGGAAGTGTCATGGATTATGAAAAACTGGCCTGGTTCGTATCTGATGTGGCCAAAACCATTGGGCAGCACAATCTTCCTTCCGGCACTTTTTTGAATATCAATGCCCCGGGCATTGCTTTTTCTGAAATCAAAGGGGTAAAAATCACCTGCCAGGCCTTTGACAACCTGTCCAGCTGTTTTGAAAAACGAAAAGATCCGAAACAACGGCGTTATTACTGGTACGGGAGTCAGGAACCGGTATCCGGAGCCCCGGATACCGATGTCAACGCCATTGCCCAAAATTATATTTCCATCACGCCCCTCCGGTGTGATCTTACCGATTACACTGCCATGGCGGAAATGCCGGTTTTTTCAATTGACTGATCTATCCGGCAAAAATCTTAAAAAACCGGTATGTGTATTTGCTCAAGTGTGCGGATGGATCTTTATCACACAAATGCCCGGGACCGGAAAAATTTCAGCACTGGCAGAAGATCTGTGATAACCGTGTACCAAAAACAGGTGAATGAAGGGCCAGAGGAATATATCTGCGGATGAACATGGTTTTAGATATGGTCAGACAATACCAGGAAATTCTGGCTCTGGTGACACTTGTTTTGGCTGCCGGGTTTGTTTTTGGCCTGCTGGCAGTTTCCAGAGTGATTTGCTGGCTGCCGAGCACCTATTTTATGGTTTATGGTACACCGGGTCCCGCCCCGAAACTGCTGCGCCGACGGTTCCGTCTGGCAAAAAATCTGGCAGGCCTGGTTCTGGTTTTTCTGGGTTTTGTGATGCTGTTCGTGCCCGGACAGGGTCTGTTGACCTTGTTTCTGGGGATTGTGGTCATGGATTTTCCCGGTAAAAAAAAATTGATCCTCTGGTTGATCCATATAAGACATATCCAGGCATCCTTGAACTGGATCCGCAAAAAAAAAGGAAGACCGCCTTTTGTGTTTCCCGACCAAAAAGCAAAAGGCAAAAAAAGCAGCTAACTTTTGTCCCGGTCAGAATGAAAATTTTTGGTTTGAACCCCGTTCCTGGAAGCGCTTTGTTTACGGCTTTTATTCCTGCAGAATTTGTAAAATGGCTTTTTTGCCTTCCGGTACTGCATCATCCGTTGTGATCAACGCTTCTTTCAATGAGGTGCGGCAGTCAGGATCTGTCCGGGGCAGGCTGGAGCCCATAACTGTGCGCAGCAGATCCTGGACTTTCTGGATGCTTTCGCTGTAGCGTTCCAGCACCGATGCCAGACTGGCATGGTGAGACGGATCATCCATCCAGCAGTCATAGTCGGTGATGATGCAGATGGCTGCATAACACATCTGGGCCTCCCTGGCCAGAAAGGCTTCCGGGACATTGGTCATGCCCACCAGGTCGCATCCGGCCAGGCGCAGAAAATGGCTTTCCGCTTTGGTGCCCAGCCGGGG
>JAABSS010000323.1 GCA_011390235.1 Desulfotignum sp. | reverse complement strand
AATGGGCCTGGTTGACTTCGGCCACCACGGAAGACAGGGTCAGGTATTCCTGGGACAGGTATGTGGTGGCCCGGGAAGCTGCTGCCATGGCCTGGGCCACAGTTTCTGTGATCAATTTGGGGCCGTGGGCCGTACCGCAGATGAACACCCCTTCAGTGCCTCCGTCCACCGGCCGGAGCTTGACATGGGCTTCCATGAAAAACCCTTCCGGGTTGCGCTGGGCCTTGATGATGGTGGACAATTCTTTGGTGTCTGCAGCGGTGACGCCGGCGGAAAGAACCACCAGATCGGCTGCGGCTTCTATGTGCTGGCCCAGTACATGGTCCCGGAAGGTGACAGAAAGGTTACCCTCACTGTCTTTTTCCACTGCAGGCGGATCATCCTGGCTGAACCGGGAAAAGATAACACCCATATTCCTTGCCTTGGTGTAGAACTCCTCCAGCATGGAATAGGTTCTCATGTCCCGGTACAGGATGAACACATCTGTATCCGGACTGGTTTCCTTGATGGCAATGGCGTTTTTCACCGCGTTCTGGCAGCAGACCCGGGAGCAGTTGGGGTTGTTCTCGTTTCTGGATCCCACGCACTGGATCATGATGACCCGGTCCGTATTTCCCATCTTTTGTTCCGCCAGCATGTCGGACAGTTCCAGCTGGGTGACCACGGATTCACTTTCGCTGTACAGGTATTCCGTGGGCTGATATTCCGTGGCACCGGTGGCCACAATCATGACCCCGTGATCGATCTTGCGCTGTTTCATGGAAGGCCCCACCAGGACCTCGGTTTTAAAATTGCCTTTATATCCGCCGAATTCCACCACCAGGGCCTGCTTGAGCACCTCGATGTGTTCGTGGGTTTCCACTGATTCCACAAGTTCTTTCACAAAGGTCTGGACATCATCGCCTTCTATGGTATGGTGCAGCCGCCTGCCCAGACCCCCCAGGGTATCTTCCTTTTCCAGCAGGGTCACATGAAATCCCTGGTCAGCCATGCCTTTGGCCGCAGTCATGCCGGCAACGCCGCCGCCCAGGACCAGGGCCTTGTCAATGATGGAAATGCGCTTGTCATGCAAAGGCCCCAAAGTGCTGACCCGGGCCACGGCCATGCGGATAAGATCCTTGGCCTTGGCAGTGGCTTTTTCCGGTTCATGAAAATGCATCCAGGAATCCTGGTTTCTGATATTGGCCATTTCAAACAGGTATTTGTTCAGACCGGCCTCTTCCAGGGTATCCATGAAAATGCCCTCATGGGTTTTCGGGGTGCAGGAAGCTACCACCACCCGGTTGAGCTGGTGTTCGTTAATGAGCTCCTTGATGGATACCTGGGTGTCCTGGGAGCAGGTGAACAGATTTTCACCGGTATACACCACATTGGGCAGGGTCTTGGTGTAGGCTTCCACTTCTCCCACATCGATGACCCCGGCAATGTTGATGCCGCATTTGCACACAAACACCCCCACCCGGGGTTCTTCTCCCAGCACATCCCGCTCTTCGGGCATGGACACGGTTTTGGTCAGGGTGTGCCGGGCAGGTGACAGATTTCTGCCTGCAGCACAGGCGGCGCCCGAGGCTTCGGTCACAGACGAGGGAATATCTTTGGGTCCCTGAAAGGAGCCTGACACAAACACGCCGGGCCGGCTGGTCTCCAGGGGACTGAAGGTACTGGTTTTCACAAAATTATAGGGATTGAGAGCAACCCCGATGCGGTTGGCCAGGTCCACGCTTTCTTTGGGAATGGTCAGCCCCACAGACAAAATGACCATGTCAAATACTTCCTGCTGCATGGTGCCTGCCTCATCCACATAGTTAAGGATGAGATTGTCGGTTCCCGGTTCCTCCACCACGGAATGGATCCGGGATTTGACAAACCTTACCCCTTCCTGGTCTGCGGCCCGGTTATAGTATTTTTCATAATCCTTGCCGAATGTCCGCATATCCATGTTGAATATGGCGGCATCCAGCTCTTTTTCCGAATGCTCCTTGGCGATCATGGCATCTTTAATGGCATACATGCAGCACACCGAAGAGCAGTACCCGTTGCCGCACCGGTTGGTATCCCTGGAACCGATGCACTGGAGCCAGGCGATCTTTTCCGGTTCTTTTTCATCAGAGGGCCGCACCAGATGGCCCATGGTGGGACCGCCGGCAGACAATATCCGCTCAAACTCCAGAGAGGTCATGACATTTTTGGACCGTTTGTACATATAGGTGTCATCCAGACCGGACGGATCAAAGGTGGTGGCGCCTGTGGTCATAATCACCGAGCCCACGTTGACATCCCGGACCACCGGCACCTGGTCATGCTCCACAGCCCCGGCAAGGCAGACCTCCACACACTGGTAACACTCGGAACAGATGCCGCAGGACAGGCACCGGGCCGCTTCCTGATCGATCAGTTCTTTGGCCAGCGCCAGGGTAACTTCCTTGAAATTGCCTTCTCTTTGTGTCACCGGCAGTTTTTCCGGTGTCACCCGGTTGATCTGCGGTACATTGTCTATTTCCGGTTTTTCAAAATCCCAGGATTTTTCTCTGCCCTCTGCAAGGTCCAGGCCGTTGATATACCGGTGAATACTTTCTGCCGCAGTCTTGCCCGATGCCACGGCATCCACCACGGATTTGGGGCCGTAAAACGCATCCCCGCCGGCAAACACCCACTCAACGGGGGTCTGGAGAGTCACAGGATCCGCTTCATATCCACCCGGAGGGGTCAGGGAAATTCCCTGATCTTTGGCAAATCCGGTCTCCCCCATCTGGCCGATGGAAACAATCACGGTATCTGCTTCATGGGTGATCAGCTGACAGTCATCGTACTGGGGATTGAACCGGCCGTTTTCATCAAACACTGCGGTACATTCCTGAAAAGAGACCTCGGTGACCTTTCCTTCTTCATCTCCGTAAAACCGCAGAGGCCCTTTGCTGTTCACGATATTGACCTTTTCTTCCACGGCTTCTTCGATCTCAT
>JAABSS010000322.1 GCA_011390235.1 Desulfotignum sp. | reverse complement strand
ATATTTAATCGATTCCCCGTCATACAGGGCAATGGTGGTGATCTCATTTCCGAACACATCCATGCCCGTGGTTTCAATATCGATGAACGCCGTGGTTTTCCGGAACTGCGGGAAAAACCGCCAGTGCTCCCCGGCCGGCAGAAGATCCGCAAAATAGGCCGGGTTGTTGTTGTCCAGATGTTCACAGGATGCCGCCATGCCTGCGGCAATGCGCATCAGGCTTCCGGCGGGAACATCACAGGCAACGGCAGCATCCACCTGGTGCCAGTCCAGCAGCCCCGCCGTCCACAGCCGTTTCTCCGTGACCGCCCCGACCCCCGGTATATGTATAAATGAATTTATCAGCATATCTCACCCCATCCGTTTTTCCGATCAGACCATTTTCTGACAGAAAACAGATGATCTGTACAGAAAAAAATGCCGGCAGGGACAATCGGCGATGCCCTGGGCGCCTCCGTTGAATTCATGACCCTGGATCAGATCCGCCGCACACACGGCGAATCCGGCCTGACCGGTTATGCCCGGTCCAGGACCATGAAGGGGATCGTCAGTTGAAAACCATGTCATTGACAACACCCCCGTATTTTATTATAAATTAAACAAAAATATGGGGGTGTTTTATTATGATGTATCGTTCGGCAGAATCTCGGCTCGAAACCTGGATCAACAAATCAAACCGAAAACCACTGGTTATCAGAGGTGCCCGCCAGGTCGGAAAATCAACACTGGTAAGGCAATTTTCCAGGAAAAACAAAAAAAACCTGATAGAAATCAATCTGGAGCGGCACCTGTTTCTGGATGATATTTTCAAAACCCTTGATACAGATGCGGCTTTAAGAGAAATCGAAGCATTGAGCGGCATACCGGTTACGACCCC
Organism: Desulfotignum sp.; assembly: GCA_011390235.1. Next base: position 2,085 of record JAABSS010000322.1, on the reverse strand, counting down.
CGGTGCCATCCTTTTCCTTGACGAAATACAATCGACACCCCACGCGCTCCAGCTTCTGCGATATTTTTATGAAGAAAAAAAAGCGCTCCCCGTCATTGCCGCAGGGTCACTTATGGAATTCACCCTTGCTGATCATTCATTTTCAATGCCGGTCGGCCGTATCGAATACATGCATCTGGGTCCCATGACGTTCACCGAGTTCCTCCTGGCTGTTGAGCCGTCCCTAACCAGATATATAGAGGATTTTTCCATGACAGCCTCCTTCCCGGCGGCGGCCCATGAAAAACTCAAAAAAGCGCAGCGCAAATATGTGTTTACAGGCGGCATGCCGGAGGCAGTGCAGGTATGGTGTAAAAGCGGCTCCCTCAAAGATGTGGGAGATGTTCACCGGTCGATCTTATGAAGATGATTTTTCCAAATATGCCCAGTCCAACCAGCTGGTACTTATGCAGAGAGTTTTCAGGACCATCCCTCGACTTGTCGGAAAGAAAGTCAAATACAGCAATATCTCCCGGGAACACCCCTCCGGAAAAATAAAAGAAATCCTGGATCTCCTGTCAAAAGCAAAAATCTGTCACAGGGTTCATCACAGCCACTGTTCCGGTCTTCCATTAAACTCAGACATCAAAGACACGGTTTACAAATTAGTGTTCATGGATATCGGACTGATGAACCATATCTGCGGCAATGACTGGACCTATCTGCAATCCTTTCCTGACCGTGATCTTGTCAATGAAGGCGCCATTGCCGAACAGTTCATCGGCCAGCACCTGTTGACAGCTCAGAATAGCTCACCATCACTGCATTTCTGGGTCAGACAGGCCAGAACAGCCAATGCAGAAATCGACTATGTCATTTCCCATGGCCCCTTGATCATCCCCATTGAAGTCAAATCAGGAAAAAGCGGATCATTGAAATCGCTGCAACAGTTTGTGACGAAAAAAAACATCTCTCTGGCTGTCAGATTTGACCTGAATCCTCCGAGCCTCCAGAAAACCGCCCACCGGATCAGTACGGAAAACGGCATCGAATCAGCCGATTACTCTCTGCTTTCCCTGCCGTTATACCTGGTGGAAGCGCTGCCGAAGGTGTTGAATGAAATCCGGGAACAAGCCCCATACAAGGCTCAGTAACATTCCCATCTCTGCCGGACATATCTTCCCCGTCTTGTCATTTCCGATCTCCATATGGTATAATTTTGAATTGATGATGCATCTTTTCAAAAACAGCCCAGATGGACAACAATGAATTCTTCATCACCCCGAACTGGAGTAAAAATGACCCTGTTTACGATCGACCATGAAAAATGCGACAAAGACGGCATCTGCGCCGTAGAATGCCCGGCCCATATTATTGAAATGACCGAAAACGGACCGGTGCCGTCAAATGGCGCTGAAGAGATCTGTATCCAATGCGGCCATTGCGTGGCAGTCTGCCCCCATGCTGCCATCACCCTGAATTTTCTTTCCCCGGAAGACTGCATGCCCGTCAAAAAAGAGCTGGCTCTGGATGCCTTGCAGACCGAGCACTTCTTAAGATCCCGCAGGGCGGTCAGACGCTACCGGGACAAACCGGTTCCCAGGGACCTGTTTGAAAAAGCGCTTGGCATTGCCTGTTGTGCGCCCACAGGCAGCAACCGTCAGGAAGTTCGATGGCTGGTGATTGACAACAGAGACGATGTGAAAACAATCGCTGCCCATGTGATTGAATGGATGCGATATGTGGTAAAGACCCGCCCGGAGATTGCGCTGACGTTGAACATGCAGACCCTGATCCAACACTGGGGACAAGGCAGTGACAGGATCTGCCGGGATGCCCCCCAGCTGGTGTTCGCCCATGCATCCAAGGAATTCGGCAGCGCCGCCGCCGACTGCCATACCGCACTGGCTTACCTGGAACTTGCCCTGCCCGGATTTGGCCTAGGGTCCTGCTGGGCCGGATATGTCAACTATGCGGCAGGCCAGTGGCCAGCCCTTGCAGAATTTTTATCCTTGCCTGACAACCATTCCTGCCACGGGGCACTCATGGTCGGTTTCCCAAAATTCAAATATTTCCGGGCACCCAAAAGAAATGACCCGGTTGTCC
>JAABSS010000321.1 GCA_011390235.1 Desulfotignum sp. | reverse complement strand
GTCGGTAGATGTTCCCCTTCTCCTCATTCGAATACTCACCCAGCTTTCCCAGCTCATCCGACATCTGTTTCGCGGTGGCGATCATCTCATCCATCAACTCATCGGCATCCACCACGGTACCCTCGCGCGATTTCATCTTCCCTTCCGGCAGCTCAACCATGCCATAGGAGAGGTGGTGCAACCTGTCGAACCATTCAAATTCCAGCTTCTCCAGCACCAGTCGCAGCACCTGGAAATGGTAGTTCTGCTCGTTCCCCACCACATAGATATGCTGTTCGATCGGATATTCCGAAAAGCGCTGGTGTGCCGTCCCCACATCCTGTGTCATATATACCGAGGTACCGTCTGAACGCAACAGCAGCTTGCGGTCCAGCTTTTTATCGGTCAGGTCAGCCCACACCGATCCGTCGGCCTCCCGCTCAAGCACTCCATTTTCCACGCCCTGAAGCACCAGTTGCCGTCCCAGCTTATAGGTCTCCGATTCGTGATAGATCTTATCGAACGACACCCCCATTCGTTTGTAGGTGGCATCGAACCCGTCATACACCCAGCCGTTCATGGTCTCCCAGAGCTTCCGCACCTCCGGATCATCCGCCTCCCATTTCAGGAGCATCTCGCGGGCACCTGCCATGATCGGGGCAGCGGCCTCGGCCTCTTTCTTGTCCATGCCCTTTGCGATCAGCTCTGCTACCTGCTTTTTATGTTCCTGGTCGAACCGCACATAGTAATCGCCCACCAGTTTGTCGCCCTTTTTACCGGACGATTGCGGTGTTTCGCCGTTCCCGAACAGCTGCCAGGCGATCATCGATTTACAGATATGGATGCCCCGGTCGTTGACGAGGTTCACCTTGATCACCCTGTTGCCGTTGGCTTCCAGTATCTTAGAGATGGAAAAGCCCAGCAGGTTGTTGCGCACATGACCCAGGTGGAGGGGCTTGTTGGTATTGGGACTGGAATACTCCACCATAACGAGCGGTGACTCCTCCCCTGCTGTTGTGAGGCCGTATTTTTCATCGATGGCGATGGCCGCAATCTGCTTCTGCCAGTAAGAGTCCGCGATGGTCAGGTTAAGGAATCCTTTGATGACGTTGAATCCGCTGATCTCCTCCAGGTTTTCCTCCAGGTATTTGCCCAGCATGGCGGCTGTCTCCTCGGGCGACTTTTTCGCGATCCGCACCAGTGGAAAGACCACTATGGTGAGGTCGCCCTCGAACTCCCGCCTGGTTTTCTGAATCTGAATGGCCGATTCATCAATCTCCGTTTGCCAGAGCTCCTGCGCTGCACGTTTGATGGTTTGTGTAAGAAGATCCTCTACTCTTTGCATAATCTGATATTTGGACTGCAAAGATAATTAAAAAGCGGCCTGCAGCGGTATTGATTAAAAAAAAGCTGTTTGTGAAAAATGAATGGTATTCATTAAATCATTACTAACTCATGCTTACGAATGTAAGCAGGATCAATGGTTATTCCCAATCCCGGTCCTTTTGGAACGGAAACGGCGCCATTGATAATTTTCAGATCAGATGTCGGACATTCGAATGGCAGGGATGTATTAAAGCCTTTGAATTCATGATAGGGACCGGCATTTGGAACTGCAGATACAAAATGCATCATATAGAGATACCCCAGGCCACTGCCGGAAATATGAGGCACACATAATTTACCGGTTGCTTCAGCCATGCGTGCCACCTTCATGGAACGTATCATGCCGCCGAAATAGAAAATATCAGGCTGTACAATATCCAGGGCATCATTGCCTATGAGCCACCTGAAATTTCTCATACTGCCTTCCTGCTCGCCGCCAGCCACCGGTACAGACAAAGCCTCTTTCACCAGTTTTGTCTCTTCATACCAGTCAAATGGAACCGGTTCTTCATAAAAATCAAACTTATACTGTTGCATGATTTTTCCAATTCGAATAGCCTCATCTACAGTATACGATCCATTGGAATCGGCATAAATAACCATATCATCACCAAATGCACTCCGTACCATAGGGATAAGTTTCTCAGAACGCCCGGGAGGATCATCTGCATTGTTGCTCATTCTGCCACCCACTTTGAACTTAACGGCTTTAGCCTGACTTTCAAGGACTTTTTCTTTAATCAGTTCGACGGACTCTTCAGCAGATTTTCCCCGGTAGTTATTGGCTTGATATACGGAAATTTCGGGATGATGTATTGTTCCAATCAATTCGCCGATAGGCTTTTCTGCAATTTTCCCCAACAAATCAAGAATGGCAAACTCAATGGTAGCCAAAGGAACCCAGAGCGCAAGGCTTTGCAGTTTATAATTGCTTTTATAAACATAAATCTCATCAATAATTTTCTCCAGGTCTCGTGCATCCCTGCCCGGAAAAAACGGTTGTAAACGGTTGCTAAATATTGGCCAGAGCGATTTCATCTGCATGTTATTGCTTACCGACAGACCTTCTGCACCGGCTGTTGAACGGACACGACAAATAAAAGAGTCCTTATAACGCAGCAGCTCAAGAGAATCGATGATAATGGGCTCCGAAAACAGCTCTCTTTTTAAAACAGGCTGTTCCAGAATCCGATCCAACGTGGAATAATCAACCCGATAGGGTTTTTGTTCGGTTTGACAGCCACCCAATCCCAAAAAGCCAACAGTACCAATAGATGCTGTTTTAAAAAAATAACGGCGGTTTACTCGCATTGGTTATCATTTTAAGTTTATAAGATCTCAATCTACTGGAGTGAAAGATAATCGAAAAGTGGAAGATTATCAAAAATACTAAACACCAATATTATCAATATTCAGCGGATCAAATTGCGGAAAAATTGCCATCGTTAAACCCAAGAAATTATTGACAGAAAAGTTGAATTGAATTTTATCAAAGCTAGCTGGTTTTGTGTCGAATAATTCCTTAAATTTATTCAACAAATAAGGCCGATGAGTCCGAAATCTATTTCAATTACCGGCAAATGTCTATGCAACAGCATAA
>JAABSS010000320.1 GCA_011390235.1 Desulfotignum sp. | reverse complement strand
GCTGTGGGCCCTTGTGGAAACCGACTGGGTGGCCGGCTGGGTCCGGCAGCAGGAGATCGCCGTTGTGGATCCGGAGTTCATGGCCGCTTATTCAGCACATCCTCTGGCCGGTTTCATGGCTGACAATGTGCCTGTCTTCGGCCGGAGCAGCCCGGTTCTTTTTTCCGGGCGGGTGGGCATGGCCCTTCCCATGAAGGACCGCCCTTCAGAAAATGGATTTGTAACTGTCTTGACACCGGTACGAAATCATCCGGGCAACGCCGAACTGATGGATGCCAGGGTGCCGGAAAACCAGACTCAGCCGCTCCCTTTTCCCGCCACTCCGGACTATTTCGCCCGGATACTGAACGCAATGATGGGACAGACTTACGGCTGGGGCGGGCTGTATGAAAACCGGGACTGTTCCGCCCTGATACAGGACCTGTTCGCCGGGTTCGGCATCCCTTTGCCAAGAAACTCAGGAGACCAGGCTGAATCAGGAAATTTCATCTCCCTGAAGGGATTGTCCGGACAGGAAAAACAGAACCTGATCCGGGAACAGGCCGTCCCCCTGTTGACCCTTCTCTACATGCCCGGCCATATCATGCTCTATCTGGGCACAGACCTGTCCTCAAATCAGCCAGTGGTCATTCATGCCATGTGGGGCGTCACCACCCGGCCGTTGTTCAGTACAAAAACCGGCCGCCTTATTGTGGGCCGCACCGTGATCACCACGCTGGCACCTGGAAAAGAGCTGTTTCCCCTTGTTCGCCCCAAAGACCTGCTGGTGGAAAAACTGACCCGCATGGTGCTGCTGAACTGAAAATTATTGCTACAGGCACGGTAAAACGGGCTTTGAATTGGGTTGAAGCCCTTTATACCGGGTTTGACAGAGAATCATTTCACCCCCAAAAACTGTATCAAAAGCGCATTCAGTTATGGATATATCCCCTATCAAAAGCAATATTTTTTTTACCAGGTGAATGCCGATTATAAACAATTTGTTGACAAATGCATTTTTTGTAATTATTCTGCCAGATGAATATTCATTTTACGAGAAATTCTTATGAAAGCAACCATTTTGGAACCCCGTCCTGCCGGTTATGCCTATCTGCTCGAAAATTCCGGTTTGACAGGGATACCCCACTGGCATACCTCGTTTGTGTCATCTTCCGGAACGTATCAATCGAAAATTCAGGATGGTACGATTACAGACATATATCCGAAAAGATACTGGCCCGGAGATAAAATCGGAAACCATCTTGAATTTGCGCTCAAATATGACGGGGTCAACCTGGGACTGCTCAATGAAATCTTTGCGCACGTTCCTCAGGAAGGGGTCATCAGTTACATCAAATCCAGGCCAACCGGAAAGTACGCACGAAGGATCTGGTTTTTCTATGAGTTTTTGACCCGCAGACAGCTTCCCATCGATGACACCACATCCGGCAACTATGTCGAAGCACTGGAAGCAAAAAAATATTACACTGTCCGCAACGGTGATAAATCCCCGCGTCATCGTATTGTGAACAACCTTTTCGGCCCCCGGACCTTCTGTCCGATTGTCCGAAAAACAGAGAAGCTTTCCCGGCTGGATTCCGCCGATCTGCACAAAAGATGTGAAAAAATTGTTGCAGCGTATCCTTCGGAGCTTCTTCGCCGTGCATTGAGCTACCTTTACAACAAAGAAACAAAATCATCTTTTGAAATTGAGCACATAAAACCCAATGCCTCCCGGACTGAAAAATTCATTTCTTCCCTGGAGCTTGCAGAAAAAGAGGATTTCTGCGAGAAGAAACGGTTGCTGGCACTTCAAAACCGTATTGTTGACCCACGATTCAAAGACAGCGATTATCGGGGCACTCAGAATTATATCGGACAAACGGTCTCTTACCAGAATGAGGTTATCCATTTTGTCTGTCCAAAGCCGGATGATATTCCCAACCTGATGTCGGGGCTGATTGAATGCCACAAGCGGTTGAAAACGGGCAATGTGTCTCCGGTTGTCCATGCAGCCGCCATTGCCTATGGTTTTGTATTTCTGCACCCGTTTGAAGATGGAAACGGCCGAATCCATCGGTTCCTGATACACAACATCCTTTCACTGCAGGGAATGGTTCCGCCTGGACTCATGTTCCCGGTTTCGGCAGTCATGCTCAAGAATCCTGCAGATTATGATGCTTCGCTGGAGGCTTTTTCGCGGCCTTTACTGGAACTCATCGACTATCATCTGGATGAAACAGGACAAATGACCGTCGAAAACGATACAGCGTGCTGGTATCAATATATGGATATGACCGCTCAGGCAGAGGCGTTGTACGAATTTATAATCAAAACCATCGAGGAAGAACTCGTGGCGGAACTTTCCTTTCTGGTCAACTATGACCATACCAGAAAGGCGATTCAGGACATCATCGATATGCCTGACCGCCTGATTGATTTGTTTATCCAGTTGTGCCTTCAGAACAACGGAAATCTTTCCGCCGGTAAAAGAGCCGCTCACTTTGATTTTCTGACCGATGAAGAACTCACGGCAATGACACATGCAGTCAGAAACGGCTTTGCCCAAAAAGGACGGTTCTAAGCAAAGGAAGAATTGCTTTTGAAGCCATTTCTACCGGATTTGTCAGAGAGCTGAAAAAGCCATCATTTTTTTCTTTGGAACAGCAAAGTCATGTTTTTTTAGGACATATTTTCTCTGCTTGTAAAGCAAAAAGATCAGAAGCGCAGTCGGTAGATTGCGGATCACCCGCTGTGGTGTAACAAAAAATCCGGAGACAGGTCTTCTCCTTCAGGCCAGAAGATACCGCCGAGTTCGTCGACGGCGACCTGATTGAAATACCGGGGGTAGCGAAGCCGCCATAAAATTTTCTTCCCATGGATCAATTCATTCAGTTCGATGACAGATGTCATGCCGTCTTCCCAAATCAATTCCAGACAAAAATTATCCAAAGGGTGAACATGGGTCACTTTCTTCCAGGGTGTTT
>JAABSS010000319.1 GCA_011390235.1 Desulfotignum sp. | reverse complement strand
GGATTGACAGCCCCCGCCTGACCGCTGAAATTCTGCTGGGATTCTGCCTGGGAATCCGGCGCCTGGATCTGTATCTGCAGCACGACCGCCCTCTGGAAAAACAGGAATTGACACGGTTCAAGGCCTTGATTCACCGGCGCATAAACCATGAACCAGTGGCCTATATCACCGGCGAAAAAGGGTTTTTTGAATCCCGGTTCCAGGTGGGGCCGGGGGTTCTCATTCCCAGACCGGATACGGAAACCCTGGTGACAACCGCCCTGGATCTGCTGGCCCGGGAACCTGAAAAAGAAAAATCCATCCTGGAACTGGGTGTCGGCTCCGGCGCTATTGTCGTATCTTTGGCAAAAGCCGCTCCCCGAAACCGGTTTTTTGCCGGCGATATTTCAGAACCGGCCCTGGAAACGGCCCGGAAAAATGCCGGTCTGGCAGGGACCCCGAATATCTTTTTTTTCAAAGGGTCCTGGTTTGCTCCCCTTACCCCGGAACCTGTTTTTGATATCATTGTATCCAACCCGCCTTATATCCCCACCAGCGATATCACCGGTCTTGCCCCGGAGATAAAGGACCATGAACCGCTGCCCGCACTTGACGGCGGGCAGGACGGGCTGGATTGTATCCGGAAGATTCTGTCATGTGCCTGTGATTATCTTGTGCCGGGGGGAGACGTGCTTCTGGAAACAGGGTATGACCAGAAGCATGAAATCATGACTTTTGCAAAAACCTGTCCTGGATACGACACAATTGCATGTGTTAAAGATCTGGCCGGCCATGACCGGGTGGTGCACCTTAAAAAAAAAATTGATTAATTGCCTGGTTTTTGCTATACATGATAGGATTTGTAAAAATCACCAAAACACACATCCATGGACCCGGGATCCGGTGCTTGTAACAAAGTTGATTTCCGGGAATGAAATGGGTGAAGGACAACAAAACCATTAGACCAATTTGGAGAACAAATGGCTTACATTACGATCAGAGAACTTTTGGAAGCAGGTGTGCATTTCGGACACCAGACAAAACGCTGGAACCCCAAAATGAAAAAATATATTTTCGGGGCCAGAAACGGCATTTACATCATTGACCTGCAGCAGACGGTCAAACTGTTCAAGCAGGCCCATGATTTTATAAAGGGTATTGCCGCCGAAGGCAAGGATGTCCTGTTTGTAGGTACCAAAAAACAGGCTTCAGAAGCGATTTATGAAGAAGCCAACAGAGCGGAGATGTTTTATGTTGAAAATCGCTGGCTGGGCGGCATGCTGACCAATTTTCAGACCATTAAAAACAACATCACCCGGTTTCACTTTCTCAATTCCATTGAAAATGACGGCACCCTTGAAAATTATCCCAAAAAAGAACAGTCAAAAATGCTCAAGGAAAAAGAAAAACTGGAATTTGCCATTGGCGGCATCAGCAACATGAAAAGACTGCCCTCTGCCATTTTCATCATTGATCCCAAAAACGAAGCCATTGCGGTAAAAGAAGGCAAACGTCTGGGCATTCCCATTATAGCAGTGGTGGATACCAATTGTGACCCGGATGATATCGATTATGTGATTCCCGGAAATGATGACGCCATCAGATCCATCCGTCTGTTTACTTCCCGCATTTCAGATGCCTGCATTGAAGGCCGCCAGATTTATGAAGAAAAGATGCAGGCCAGAGAAGACGATGACAAAAAAGAAGACACAGGTACAGGCGATAAGAAAGTTGCTATTGAAGTGGTATCCGACGGCAGTGACGGGCCGGTTGTGGAAAAGATCAAACGAAAAGTCACCCCGGCTGAACCAGTTGAAGAAAAAGTTATCCCGGCTGAACCAGTTGAAGAAACAATTGAAACTGAATAACATAAATTTAGGAGCAAATATAAAATGGCTGATATTTCCGCAGCAATGGTAAAAGAACTCAGAGAGGCGACGGGTTCGGGTATAATGGATTGTAAACGGGTGCTCGCCGAAGCAGACGGCAACATGGAAAAAGCCATCGAGCTTTTACGTAAAAAAGGCCTGGCCAGAGCTGCCAAACGTGCCGGCCGGTCCACTTCAGAAGGCGTTGTTTATTCCTACATCCATACCGGCGCCAAACTCGGGGTGCTGGTTGAAATTAATTGTGAATCAGATTTTGTGGCCAAGACAGAGGATTTTCTCACCTTTGCCAAGAACATTGCCATGCATATTGCAGCTGCAAATCCTGCCGGTCTGACCCCTGATGATGTGGACAAAACCCTGGTGGAAAAAGAGCGCGAAATTTTCCGCGCCCAGATGCAAGAAGAGGGCAAGCCTGAAAATATCATCGACAAGATTGTGGACGGCAAGGTGGAAAAATACTACAAAGAGGTCTGCCTCATGAGCCAGCAGTATGTGAAAGATCCCCAGAAATCCATTGAAGATGTTGTAAAGGAAACCATCGGCAAGATTGGTGAAAATATCCAGATCAAGAGATTTGCACGCTTCCAGATAGGAGAATAATATCTTGGACAACCTGCCCGAGTTTAAACGGATTCTGATCAAACTGAGCGGGGAAGCCCTGATGGGAAATCAGGGCTTTGGCATCACCCCGGAGATGATTCATTATGTGGCGGAAGAAATTGCCAAGGTGGCCCGCCTGAATGTTGAAATCAGCATTGTGGTGGGGGGCGGAAACATCTTCAGGGGGGTTGCCGGCAGTTCCGCGGGCATGGACAGAAGTTCTGCCGACAACATGGGCATGCTGGCCACGGTGATCAACTCTCTGGCCCTGTGTGATGCCCTTGAAAAACACGATATTCCCACCCGGGTGCAGTCAGCCATACGCATGGACCAGATTGCCGAACCCTTTATCCGGAGAAAAGCCATCCGCCACCTTGAAAAGGGCCGGGTGGTGATTTTTGCCGCTGGTACGGGAAATCCGTATTTTACAACAGATACGGCAGCCGTCCTCAGGGCCCATGAAATCCGTGCCCAGATTCTGTTCAAGGCTACCCAGGTG
>JAABSS010000318.1 GCA_011390235.1 Desulfotignum sp. | reverse complement strand
TGAACCTGCCGCCGGCATGAACCCCCAGGAAACAAAGGAACTGGATGATCTGATCCTCTGGCTGCGAGATAATGAGAACCTGACCATCCTGCTCATTGAACATGACATGAAGCTGGTCATGAGCCTTTCCGACTGGATCCATGTGGTGGATTACGGCAAAAAAATTGCAGAAGGCACACCTGAAGATATCAAAGCCAATTCCGATGTTATCAAAGCCTACCTGGGAGAAGACTCCGACGATGCTTAAACTCACCAACATACATACCTATTACGGAAATATACATGCCCTCAAGGGAATTGACATTGCAGTGGAAGAAGGCGAAGTCATTTCTCTTATCGGCGCCAACGGGGCCGGCAAATCCACCACCCTGATGACCACCTGCGGCATAGTCCCTGCCAAAAAAGGCAGTATAGAATTCAACGGGGAAGACATCACCTATATGCCCCCGGATGAGATCGTGAAAAAAGGTATCTGCCAGGTGCCGGAAGGACGAAGGATATTTCCCTACCTCACGGTTGCCGAAAACCTGGATATGGGGGCGTTTTTGCGTAATGACAAGGAAAAGATCAAACAGGATCTGGACTATGTGTATGAACTCTTCCCCATCCTGGCCAACCGGAGAAACCAGGCCGGAGGTACCTTAAGCGGCGGAGAACAGCAGATGCTGGCCATATCCCGGGCCCTCATGTCCCGGCCCAAGGTGCTGCTCCTTGATGAACCCTCCCTGGGGCTGGCACCAATTGTTGTGAAACAGATCTTCAAGATTATCGGAAAAATCAACCAGGAAAACAAAACCACTATTTTTATTGTGGAGCAGAATGCCAACCTGGCCCTGAAAGCGGCCCACCGGGGGTATGTCATGGAAACAGGCAAAATCACCATGACAGATACCGGTGCCAACCTGCTTACCAATGAAGATGTGAAAAAAGCCTATCTGGGAATATAGCCTTGTATATCACAGATCCTTTTTCAGGTTGATAAATTCACTGCGTTTAAATCCGAGTTTCTTGAAAAAGGACAATACATCAATGGAATCCCACATCACCGATGAATAGATGGATTTTACGCCTTTTTCCTTGTAGATATCACAGATCCGGTTGGCAAGTTTCAGACCAAGTCCCTGGCCCATATAATCGGGGTGAACGCCAATGGCCATTATCCATGCACTTTTGCGAATGCCGAATCCTGCATACAGGGTAGTGGAAATCATATACCCCACCACTTTATTATTCACTTCCGCCACCAGACTGGTTGTACCGTTCCCATCGGAGACATGCTGTTTCACCAGTTTCGAAAAATCAACATTGGCATCTTGCTGGGAAATGGCGGCCCGGATATCTTCTATTGCCTGGGCATCTTCCAGGCGAATTTCTCTGATGATAAGTTCTTCCACAGAACCCTCCCTGTTATTCAACTTTTATGATTTTTACTGTGTGACCAACCCAGTTGGGCGGAAGATAAATCCTGCCGCTGTTGCCCGAGGATTTCACTTCTTTTTCAATCATTTCTTCCCCGTAAACTTCAAATTTCACCCTGGCCTGTGGAGCAGACTTTTTGTCTGAAGATTCCAGAATGGTATCTGTTTTACCTTTATCAGCCATATATAGTCCTAATTTAGAATAACACCCATGCCCCGGCGGGCACAACAAAATATGAAAGCTGTTAGATTTTAGCTGTTAGCTGTTAGCTTTTAGTTGAAAGCTGACGGCTTTCATATAAACCCAAAAAATCTTGTGTCTGCTTTGTACGATTATCACTGCATATTCAATGACTGCCTGCACATATCTACTTTATAGCGACATTATATCCTTTGGCAAATTTTTTCAACTCCAAAATGTAGGATGCTGCTTGAAAAACAAACAGGCAGGGAAGTCTTCTGAAGACTGCCCTGCCTGGTAAAGAGGAATTGTAATTAATTTCAAATTATCAAATCAAGGGGTTATACACAGCACTTTTCATTATCAGATACCGGATGGCCAAATCTCCTGCACACACCGAAGCCAGGCGCAGAAAGATCAGAAATCCGTTGGTATTGCCCCCCCACATGATCAAGGTGAAAACCAGGGGTCCCAGAATGGCCAGCACACCTACTCCGATATAGGTGATCTGCTTCAGATCGCCCTCCAGCATTTTCCGGAGGGAGACTTTGGCAGCCCCGCTGGCGTGCCAGGTCCCCCATGCATACAGCAGGATACACAGAAAATAGGTCAGAAAAAAGGTTGCGGCCCAGACTTCCATACCCGAGGCAACCGCTGCATTACCGGACAGAGCAAACATGAACTGGAGCAGCTGGTGGCCCACCCAGATGCCTGAAATAATGGACAACGGCAGCACTATGGTGGAATTCCATGCCGGCAGGGCACGGACCACGTTCATGGTGGCAAATCCGTGGGAAATGATCAGCAGGCACAAAATCCCCATGATAAAGTTAAATACCATGTTGAATCCCCCGGGGGTGATGATCTGCAAAAACCCCAGGACGGCAAAGACGCCGATGATCCAGATGCCCCGGGACAGCTCCGAGGTGTTGGGCTTCATGATCATGCGCCAGGCCCGTTTGGGGTTGCCCAGATACAGCATGTGGATCACGCCTCCCAGCAACAGGGTGATGAGCCAGCCCAGCACAATCCCGGGCCGGAAACTGTAAAACAGGGACATGAAATACAGGCCGGCCCCGATCTCGGAAAAAAAGAAAGCCAGCCACAGGAAAATGCCTTTGTCATCGATCCACTGCCGCTGCCGGGTGGGGCTGATCATCCATTCATAGGGCTTGATCCCGGAGCCGTCAGACGGAAACATGGTTTCAACTAAGTCTTGGTGTTTATCGTTCATGGTGTCACCCTCCTGTTTTAGGCTTTATATATCTTGACGGCAACCGCGGTTTCCATGTTTCCGGCAACCGGGTCAAAATATTTGAGTTTGGACGGCAGAAGCTTGCAGAAATTGGAGCCTTTGCCCTTGGCAACGGGCCGG
>JAABSS010000317.1 GCA_011390235.1 Desulfotignum sp. | reverse complement strand
TGCGGAACCAGAAAAAATTGCTGGTACGCGAGCGCATAGACCTGCTGCTGGATCCCGGCACCCCGTTTCTGGAACTGTCCACGCTGGCCGCCAACCTGTCCTATGACGGCAGTGTGCCCTCAGCCGGGCTGGTATCCGGCATCGGCATTGTCAACGGCCGGGAAGTGATGGTGATGGCCAGTGACAGTACCATCAAGGGGGGGGCCTGGTATCCCCTTACCGTGAAAAAGATGGTCCGCACCCTGGATATCTGCCTTGAAAACCATTTGCCGGTGGTCCACCTGGTGGATGCGGCCGGTGCGTTTTTGCCGCTGCAGTCCGGATTGTTCCCGGACCGGCACATGGCCGGCCGCATCTTTCGCAACCAGTGTATCCTGAGCGCCAGAGGAATCAAACAGGTGGCCCTGGTACTCGGACACAGCACAGCCGGGGGTGCCTACATACCCACATTGAGTGATTATTCAATCATGGTACGGGGAACCGGAGGGGTCTTTCTGGGGGGGCCGCCGCTGGTCAAGGCGGCCACCGGTGAAGAGGTCACCGCTGATGAACTGGGCGGAGCCGACGTTCACAGCACTGTCAGCGGGACTGCTGATTATGCGGTTGATTCTGAAAAAGAAGGCCTGGCACTGGTCCGTGAAATCATCGGCACTTTTGCCCGGCCATCCAAAATGGAGATGGAAAAACGCGACACAGAAGCGCCTTATTATGATCCCGAAGAGCTTTACGGCATTATCCCGGATAATGTAAAAAAACAGTTTGACATGCGCGAAGTGATCGCCCGCATTTTTGACGGCAGCCGGTTTCATGAGTTCAAACCGGATTACGGGGCCACAGCTGTCTGCGGATTCGCTTTTCTGTATGGCTGGAAAGTGGGAATCGTGGGCAATAACGGGGTTTTGTTTTCAGACAGCGCCCAGAAATGCACCCAGTTCATGCAGTTGTGTGACCGGGATCTCATACCTGTCATCTTTTTCCAGAATATCACCGGATTCATGATCGGCAAATCATATGAGCACGGCGGCATCACCAAGGACGGCGCAAAAATGCTCATGGTGCAGAGCAATCTTTGTGTGCCCAAGCTGACCATCATGACCAACGGCAGTTTCGGGGCAGGCAATTATGCCATGTGCGGCCGGGCATTTGACGCCCGGTTTCTGTTTTCCTGGCCCAACTCCCAGATTTCCGTAATGGGCATGGAACAGGCCATTAAAACACTGACCCAGATCAATATCAACGCACTCAAACGTCAGGGAAAAACCTTATCCCCGGAAGCTGTTCAAAAAATCAAAGAAGATGTTTCCAAAGATTACATGGAAAAAAGCAGTGCCTATTATGCCACATCAGAACTGTGGGATGACGGCATCATCGATCCTGCAGATACCCGCAAGGTCTTAGGTATCTGCCTGTCAGCGGCACTGCATCGCAGGATAACCAAAACCCCGAATGGCGTACTCCGGATATGAGACACATGTCCAGGCGGAATTTGCCAGGCCAGTTTGTAAGCGCTGCCTCAAAAACATTAAGTGCAGCAGACCATTAGGCAGCTCGCTCAAGTCCGATCACTGCCTTCAGCCAATCTTTTTCTGCGACCAATTTTCACCCTTGTAAAGCTTATCTACACATTCCTGGCAAATACCATGGCTGAATTTTGCTTCTGAATGCTTTTCAATATAAGAATCTATCTGATTCCAATATCCCTGGTCATCTCGAATTTTTTTGCAATGCGCGCAGATGGGCAGAAGACCACTGAGTTTTTTAACATGTACCAAGGCATTTTTTAACTCTTTAAAAAGAAGTTCTCTTTCATCCTGAAATTCAATTTGCCCGTTTATATCTCGGGCAATATGAACAGCACCTGTCATATCCCCTTTATCATTGAATAACGGATCTACTGTAATGAGCATCCAGGTACCATCTTTGATTTGGAGTTCTGAACTTTCTCTTTTACCGGTTTTGATCATTTTGGGTAATGGGCACCCTTTCACAGGAGAGTCAGTGCCATGGGCAAGAGAGCAACATTTTTTACCAATTACTTTTTGTATTTTCAATCTGAACAGCTTTTCAGCAATGAGATTTGAGCGATAAATTTTTGACTCAAGGTCAATTATACAGATCCAGTCATCAATGGCATCAAATGTTTTTTCCCACTCTTTCCGGTCCGATTGTTTCATGGTCCCCCCTTTTTGAAAAGTTCAAAAATGAAGGTTTTATTGCCATTTTGCCATGTGGAAGTTAAATATAACGAAATATGTTATATTTCCTCACTCTTTCCATCACAGCAGCTTTTGGAAAATTTTCAAGACAGCTTGAACGCAGATCATTCGGCAATCTGGCTGTTTTAAAGCAAACCTGAATCAGATCAATTGCATAATGCATACCGATAATAAAAATTGAGAAGAAACTCTTTTATCGACTGAGCCGGGAAATGTCAGATCTGTCCAGAAAAATCTGATCATCAGAACAGTTTGGCTATTTTTTTAATCTGTATAATAGATCTGGTGGTGCTATTTTTTATTCAATAATCAAGTCAAGGTATCTCCTGCATAATAAAAAAATATGTATGCCTATCCGGTTATGCAACATTTTTTTATCAATAACTCAAAGCATCAAGGAACACAAAAACCAACCTGTCATCTGGATGCGCTGAAATTGCATTGGAAAAAGTGGACACATTTTGCGTTCAAAAGTATGGTTTTTACCAGGAAATGAAGAGAAGTTTATTTTACTTGAAAATACTGAAAAGCCCTGATATATAAGGTCTACCTTTGGAAAAGCCGGCGTAACTCAGGTGGTAGAGTAGCTGATTCGTAATCAGCAAGTCAGCAGTTCGAGTCTGCTCGCCGGCTCCAGAAAAATCAAGGGTTTTCAGCTTTTAGTTGGGAAGCCGGTTTTGTTTTTGTCCACCTATTGTCCACCATTATTAAATTGTCCACCGCCTGTCCACTGCCTGTCCACCAGGATTTCAAGGACACCTTT
>JAABSS010000316.1 GCA_011390235.1 Desulfotignum sp. | reverse complement strand
CGTGGAACCGGGACAGGATTATCCATCATTTGAATATGGCAGGGGTGCCGTGCCAAACAGGGAGCTGCCCGGAAATCTACCGGGAGCGGGCGTTTGCAAACGGATCCTGCCGGCTGGCCGGCGCCATGACGGATGACACCGGAAAAGCGTATCTCCCTGTGGCGCGTCAGCTGGGGGAAACCTCAATCATGTTCATGGTACACCCTACGTTGAGCCGGGCTGCCATCCAGTATGTCGTGGATCAGGTCAACCAGATCATGAAACAGGCGGTGAGATAGGTTTTGGCACAAAACGCTCAGGCGTATGATAAAAACCGGTCACGCCGGATCCCTGCCGGGAATTTGGCCGGCGAGGCGTTCTGGGTTGGATTCGGAATCATCACAGGGGTTTTGGCCCTGGTTGCGGGGACCCGGTTTTTAACCCATCTGCTGCCGCCGGATGAATATGGAAAACTGGCGCTGGCCGTCAGCCTGTCTACGCTGGCGGTCATGGTTTTCGGCGATCCAGTGGGAAAGACAGCGGTGCGGTTCTATTCTTTGTGGTACACGGCCGGAAAACCTTCCGGGTTCCTGCAGAACCTCGGAAACTCCCTGGTGCGGTCCATAGGGGGCATCGGACTGGGCTGTCTCATTGCCATCGTATGCAGCCATTATTTTCATGCTGTTACAGGCACCTACCTGATTCTGGCAACCGGGATTTTTGCCTGTATTCTGGTTTTCAACCGGGTGGCAGTGGCGCTGGAGGATGCGGCCCGTGAAAGACGGTTCCGGGGAGTTCTTCAGGGCGGATTTGAAATGCTGCGGTTTGGTTCTGCCGTTGGTCTGGTAACCATTTTGACTCTGCCTGCAGCAGAAACCGTCCTCACCGGATTTGTGCTGGCCGGTATCCTGGTCGTGATGGCTCACGGCATCTTTTTGTACCGGCTCTTTCACAGGGACCGGGCAGAAACAAACAGCCCTGCACACCCGGACGGTGAAATGGATATTGCCCGCATGCGTACCTTTCAGTCGCCGCTGGTGGTGAGCAGTATCTGCGTCTGGCTGGTCATGATGTCCGAGCGCTGGGCACTTCAGTATTTCGGCAGCCAGCAGGATGTGGGCGGATATGCCGCAGTATACCAGCTGGCATTTGTCCCCATGCTGCTGGTCAGTAATTTTATGGTCCTGCTCATTGAACCGGTTCTCTACCAGGTGGTGGAACCGGGTGGGAAAACCGTTTCTTCAGATCAGAGGCAGCGGATTAACAATTTTGCGGTTCTGGGTGTCATGATTTTTTCTGTTTTTTTGTCTGTGGCGCTTTTTTTTACATATCCTGCTGCCGGCAACCTTTTGCTGGGGGGTGAGTTTCGGGATTACAGCTGGATGTTCCCCTGGCTTTTTCTTGCAGGGGGGTGTTTTGCCGCTGCCCGGCAGCTCCTGTTACAATTAAGTTATGACATGCGTACCGATCTGCTGGCAAAGATATGGGGTGCGGTTGCAGCTGCCGCTGTGGCAGCTTATGCCATCGGTGCTTTTTATTGGCAGGCGAAAGGCATACTGTCAGCGGTTGTGGGGGTTAATGCCGCATTGTTGGTTTTTTCACTGGTTTTTGTCAATATACGCAAAACCGCCAAAATGCAGAAAATGTCACCAGGAAGAAAATGACTTCAGGAGGATGGGCGTGTAACATGGGCAGCATTCCCCTTAAGTGGCGGATCTATTCTTTTTTTCATTTATGGTATGGCAGAACAGCCATGCTGGGCAGGAACGGCAAAACAAAGGTTTTTTGCATCGGGTTGAACAAAACCGGCACCACCTCCTGGGCCCAGGCCATGGTTGATCTGGGGTATCGGGTGGGTAACGAACGGGCCGCGGAAATTTTTCTGGATGACTGGGCCCAGAAAAAATATTTTCGTATTTTGCGGTTCTGTGACAGTGCCCAGGCTTTCCAGGATGTACCCTTCAGCCTGCCGGGGATGTATGTCAAGCTGCACCAGCGGTTTCCCGACAGCCGGTTTGTGCTTACCATCCGGGATTCTGCACAGCAATGGTACCAGTCGGTGACCCGGTTCCATGCCAAGACCTGGTCTGATGAAGGCCATTGCCCGCCCACGCGCCGGGACCTGGAAAATGCGCAATATATCTATAAAGGCTGGCCGGCCGCGTTCTGCCGGCAGGTGTTTCAGACGCCGCCGGAAGATCCATACAACCGGGATATCCTGCTGAAATGTTACAGGGATCATGCAGAACACGCAGGTGCGTATTTTTCAAAATATCCAGGATCATTTTTGCAGGTCAATGTGGGAGCACCAGGGGCATTACAAAAGATGTGTGCGTTTCTCGGCAGGCCATATGCAGGGGGAGAATTTCCATGGAAAAACAGAATGCCAAAATAATCCGGATACCATGCAGAACCCAATAAGCGCAGACAAAGCATTTACGCCCTGTGTGAGTGTGTGGGTCATTACATACAATCATGCCGGATACATCGGTCAGTGCCTGGACAGCATCCTGATGCAGAAAACCGATTTTACATTTGAAATCTGTCTGGGAGAGGATGACTCCAGTGATGGCACCCGCGAGATCTGTCAGGCATATGCGAAAAAATATCCAGACATCATCCGTCTTTTTCTCAGGGACAGGAACGATCCTGGCCGGCAGGGGTGTGAAGGGGTGTGGCAGTTCAATTTTATTGAAACCTTCAGGGCCTGCCGGGGAAAATATATTGCCATGTGTGACGGGGATGATTTCTGGACAGATCCAATGAAACTCCAGAAACAGGTGGATTTTCTGGAACGGCATCCAGACTGTTCCGGGTGTTTTCATAAAATTTCCACAGTGGATGAAACCGGGCAGATCCTTGCCCCGGATATGGGGTACCCGCCCAGACGGCAGGACAGATATACCCTGGATTATCTGTTGCAGTACAGCAATTTTTCTCCCATGTTCAGTGTGGTGTTCAGGAACCATCCGGATGCAGCACCCGACTGGATAAAAAAAGC
>JAABSS010000315.1 GCA_011390235.1 Desulfotignum sp. | reverse complement strand
CCTGATCAGGATATGCAGCTGGCGTATGCTGAAATCATCAATCGTCTTTGACGGTATCATACCCTCCTTTTCCGGCAGTTAAGAATGCGGCATCACGGCACCGGTGTTATCCCGTGGTCCGGATTTTGGCAAACACCTCGGGCGTGGGCTTGGGAAGTCCGGCAATCTTCCAGGCCTTGACCGGATCAGGAAATTGATCATACGTACAGTTTTTTTCCTGGCCCACATTTTTGCACACGGCCCGGAGAATGGGAAATGCCTCGAATTTGTCATAATAATTGCGCATGAACTTTAAAATCTCCATGCGTTCCGTGCTCAGGGGGCATTCGTCATCCACACCTTCTTTTTCAGCCAGCGCACAGGCAATCTCCTCGGTCCATGAATGAAAATCCCTGAGATAACCTTCCTCGTCCAGATGAAGTTCAAGATCCTGGGTGTTCATCATGTGTCACCTCCTTGATTAAGGTTGATTGAAGCAGCCAAAACGACTTTTAAAAACAGAATAAGCATCCCGCCGTTTTTGTAAATAGCTTATTTTATAAGCCGCGTATAACTTTTACCCATTTACTCCATGAAATACCGCTTTTCCGGGTGTATTCGTTGAACAATTGCAGACTCACGGTTAAAAAACCAGCTTGACTGGACCCGATCGATTGGATTGACTTTCGTCAACCGGTATTTTATGATCAATCTGTTTAAAAAATCAAGGAATCAAGGAATATACAGATCCAAAAAAAAATCTGCCAAAATATGCGCTGGGTAGCAGGTATGATTTTCCTGATCTGTGCCGCATGCAGCATGCCCCCTGAAAACGGGTCGATTCAAGACAGCCGGAACGGAATTTCAGACAAAGAGATACTGATCGGGTCATCTCTGGCGCTGGGCGGACATGCCGGCTACCTGGGCACCCAGATGATCCAGGGCGCCATGTCCTATCTTTCCCACATCAACCGTCAGGGCGGTGTTCACGGCAGAAATATCCGGCTGATACTCATGGATGACGGATACAACCCTTCCCAGTGTCTGTACAATACCCAGCAGCTGATCCTTGAAAAAAAGGTGTTTGCCCTGTTCTGTTATGTGGGCACCCCGACCACTGTGCGGATCATTCCTCTGATCAACGAAGCGGCAATCCCCCTGGTGGGCATGTTCACCGGTGCCCAGCGCCTTCGCCAGCCGGGAAACCCTTATTTAATCAACATCCGGGCCTCCTATTATCAGGAAACCCAGGCGGCCGTGGACCTGATTGTCAAACAGAAAGGCTTGACCCGGGTCGCTGTTTTCTACCAGTATGATGAATATGGGTTCGACGGACTCAAAGGAACCGAGATCGCCCTGAAACAGCACGATCTGGTGCCGGTGGCCAAAGGATCATATGTCCGGGGAACCCTGGATGTGGAGAACGGCCTGGAACATATTATCCGGTCCGATGCCCAGGCAGTGGTCATGATCGGCACCTACGACAGCTGTGCCAAATTCATCCAGCTGGCCCGGCAGCGCAATTTCAACCCCCTGTTTCACAATGTGTCCTTTGTGGGATCTGAAGAACTGGCCAGGCGGCTCGGTCCGGACGGCGAAGGGGTGGTCGTTACCCAGGTGGTGCCGCCGCCGTCCAGTAATTCAGCCAGAGAAGACC
Source organism: Desulfotignum sp. (assembly GCA_011390235.1). The sequence continues at coordinate 1,344 of JAABSS010000315.1, read as the reverse complement.
TGCCCGGTGTCAAAGAGTATGTCCGGTTATTGAACCGGTACTATCCGGACAGTCGGCCCAATTTTGTGGGTCTGGAAGGGTATATCAATGCAAAAATTTTGGTGGAAGGGCTGGAGCGTGCGGGCCGGCATCTCACCCGTCAGTCGTTCCTCAAGGCGATCAAATCGGTGAATGATTTTGATCTGGGCATTCAGAACCGGCTGAGTTTCGGTCCAAAGGACAATCAGGGACTGGACCAGGTTTACTATACCATCATACGAAACGGTCAACTGGTACTGTTCCCATGACACGGTTTTCCCGGCTCACCTTGAAGAACAAGATTTTCATTTCCTGTCTGGGGGTTACCCTGCTGGTCAGCTTGATCATCGCCCTGTTCACCAGATCGCTGGTTATTTCAAGTCTTACCCGGGAGTTGAAAAACAGGGGCGTCGGCATTGCCCAGAGCATTGCAGACAGCGCCCGGGGATTCATTCTCACCGACAACCGGGCCGAACTCACCTCCCTTGCTTATGACGCACGGTACGGCAACCGGAAAGACCTGGTCAAATACCTGATCATTTCCGACAACACCGGCGATATCCTGGCCCATACCTTTACGACCGGATTTGTGGGGCCGATCAAAACCATTGTCAAACAGCAGGCAGTGACCGATGTCAGCATTAAACAACTGGAGGTGGGACATCACCGGGTGTTTCATATCACCGTACCAGTTACCGAAGGCATCTACCGGGTAGGATCGATTCAAATGGGCCTGGACAAACAGCATATTGACCATCTGATTGCCAAACTGCGATGGATGTTTCTGAGTTTTCTGTCCATGGTCACCCTGATTTTCTTTTTTCTCTCCCACCGGCTGGCGCTGTTCATCACCCGGCCGATCTCATCGCTGATCCGGTATACGGACCGGCTGACCCAGGGCGATTTTGACATCATTGACAGCCCAAGCTTTCAAAGCTTGAAGCAGGAGCTCAAAACCCGAAATGACGAAGTGTCAAAACTGACCGATTCTTTTGTCAAAATGACGGTCCGGTTGAGAGATTCCACCCGCGGCCTGAAAGACTCCCAGAGAAAATACCGGTCTCTTTTCAAAAGCGGCCCCAATCCGATCTTTGTGGTTGACAAAACCGGTTTTCATATCCTGGATGCCAACCCCAATGCCACGGAACTGTTCGGATATGCCCGCCGGGAACTGGTAAAAATGACCCTGTTCGATCTCGGGGAACTGGATACCGCATCAACGACAGGCAAACCATTTGATCTGGAAACCCTGGTTACCCGTTCCAAGGTCCGGTTTTTCAAAAAAAACGGGGATCTTGTGTTTGTGAATATCCATGCCAGCCCGGC
>JAABSS010000314.1 GCA_011390235.1 Desulfotignum sp. | reverse complement strand
GGCAACAACCTCCGGGCCCAGGCCATGAAAAAGGGGGTGGACAATGCCATGGACTATCCCGGGTTTGTGCCGGCCTATATCAGGGAACTATTCTGCAGAGGCGAAGGCCCGTTCCGTTGGGCGGCCCTGTCCGGGGACCCGGAAGATATCAAGGTGACTGATGAGGCCCTTATCCAGCTGTTTCCCAAAAAAACCAAAATGATCAACTGGCTGAAAATGGCAGGAGAAAAAATAGAACATATGGGCCTGCCCGCCAGGATCTGCTGGCTGGGATACGGGGAGCGGGAAAAGGCGGGAAAACTGTTCAATGACCTGGTACGTGAAGGAAAGGTAAAGGCACCCATTGTCATCGGCAGAGACCACCTGGACTGCGGGTCTGTGGCCTCGCCTTTCCGGGAAACCGAAGCCATGAGGGACGGGTCTGATGCCGTGGCAGACTGGGCATTGCTCAACTGCATGACCAATGTGGCTTCCGGTGCCACCTGGGTCTCTTTTCATGACGGCGGGGGCGTGGGCATCGGCTATGCCCTGCATGCGGGCCAGGTCACGGTGGCCGACGGTACGGACGAGGCGGAAAAGCGGGTGACCACGGTGCTGCGCAATGATCCGGGCACCGGCATCATCCGCCATGCAGATGCCGGGTATGAAACTGCAATTGGTGTGGCCAACGACAAAGGGGTCAAGCTGCCCATGATCAATATGTACGGTGCACACCCCGGCAATGCATAATGCCCTTGGGACAGCCCCGGAACAGAAGTCTGAACCGGAACTGTGGTACTTCTGGCCCCATCTGTCAGAGTTCGGCCGCACCTGGCGGTGTCCTGTGGCCGGCCCGAGATGGCGTCATCTGACGGTCCTGCCACAGGACACCGCCAGGTGCTCCTTGCAAGGCTTTCTGGAACATATATCCTAATTCACATCATTTGAAATCCGGCAAAGGAGATATCCATGACCACTATCCCTGACAGCAGCAATCCATTCCCGGAAACTGTTGATCGCGTTTTTACCCACTGCCGTATGGCCACCATGGCCAAAGGAACCTACAGCATTATGGAAAATGCGGCCCTGGCCGTATATGGAAAAAAGATTGCCTGGATCGGGCCCATGGATGCCCTGCCCGAAACCCTCGGCACCACCTGGGTGACAGACTGCCAAAACCTTTGGATACTGCCCGGGTTTGTGGACTGCCATACCCATCTGATCTGGGCAGGTTCCCGGGCCAAAGAATTTGAAATGCGCCTGGCCGGGGCATCGTATGCAGACATTGCAAAGGCCGGGGGCGGTATTTTTTCCACGGTCAGGGCCACCAGGGCTGCTGGCGAAGATATGCTGTTCGACCTGGCTGCCGGACGGATGGCCCATCTGCTGACCCAGGGCATCACCACTGTGGAAATCAAATCCGGATACGGTCTGGATCTGGATACGGAACTTAAAATGCTGGCTGTGGCAGGCAGGCTGCAGAAATCCTGCCCCCAGCAGGTGGAAGCCACCTTCCTGGGTGCCCATGCCCTGCCCCCGGAATTTGCCGGCAGAGCAGATGATTACATCAGGCAGGTCACTGAGGTCATGCTGCCCGGGGTAAAGGACCAGGGCATTGCCACAGCTGTGGATGTGTTCTGTGAAAACATCGCTTTTTCCCGGGAACAGACCCGGCAGGTGTTTGAAAAAGCCCTGGACGCAGGCTTTGCCATCAAGCTGCATGCCGAACAATTATCTGATTCAGACGGCACTGCCCTGGCTGCACAGCTGGGGGCCCTGTCCTGCGATCACCTGGAATACCTGTCTATAAAAGGTGTCCGGAAGATGGCAGCCCATGGCACGGTGGCGGTGCTGCTGCCGGGTGCATTTTACTATCTCAGAGAAACCCGTGTGCCGCCGGTGGATTCTCTGCTGCAGATGAACGTTCCCATGGCTGTGTCCACAGACCTGAACCCGGGTTCCAGCCCGGTGCACAGCATGCTTTTGGTACTGAACATGGCATGTCTGCTGTTTGGCCTGACCTGTGAACAGGCCCTGGCCGGGGCCACCATCCATGCAGCAAAAGCCCTGGGCCTGGCAGACTGCAAAGGCAGCCTGGCACCGGGAAAAGATGCGGATCTGGTAATCTGGGATGTGGATTCCCCGGCGGATCTGTGTTATCCTGCCGGCATCACCCCGGTAAAAATGGTTGTCACAGGCGGAAAAACCGCATATACCCGGATGTGACAATTTCCCTTTTATGGTGCGAGGCAGGTTGTGGCTGATGTTATTTTCTTTGGTGTGCAGGCGGTGTTTGCCGGAGCCGGTATTTTTTTCATACTTTTGGCTGTTTCTTCCTTTTATGAAAAAGAAATTCGGGCCGCCGGCATCTGCCTTGGGTTTTTACTGGTATGGTGTCTTTTGTGGGCATTTGTTATCTCCTGTGATTCTGCGGTACTGAACCTGGTGATTTTCACAGGGGCCCTGGTGGCGGCCCTTGTTTCGCTGGTCCGGTTTTTCCCTGGAAAAGTGCAGATGCGGGATGCATCAGCAGCACGGCAATTTGATGAACGGGACCATATGTTTGCCAGAAACAATCTGAAAAACCACCCGGACCTGGCGGATATCTATTATCAACTGCGCCCGGAAAACCGGTCTTGTGACCGGCAGATCCACAAAAAACCGGATTTCGGTGACCCGGATCAGGTGTATTACGATTTTTATACCACCCCCTGCTATGAAGCCGCCTTTGCATACCTGCACCAGACCATACCCGCTTCCACAGGACCACCGACTGGTCCGCCCAGGGAGGTGGACCCAGAGCACATCTCCCGCATTATCTGCGACCTGGTCCACTTTTACGGCGGCTGTGACACGGGATTTATAAAACTGGCCCCCCACCACTTTTACAGCCACAGGGGCCGGCATGAACAGGGATGGGGAGATCCCGTGGACCAGAGCCACACCACTGCCATTGTCATTGTGGTGCCCATGGATATCCATATGCTCAAAAACAGTCCCACTGCTG
>JAABSS010000324.1 GCA_011390235.1 Desulfotignum sp. | reverse complement strand
CCGGCAGGTTGTTCACCAGGTGTGCACTGCCGCTCAGGGCAATGGCCCGTTCCAGGGAGGCCCTGTGGGGCTCTCCCAGCCTTGCGATATTTTGGGCAACCGTACCGGGAAACAGTTCGATCTCCTGGGGCAGGTATCCGATGAAACGCCCGATCTCTTCTTTGTCCCGGGTAAAAATAGTGCTGCCGTCCAGCAGCACCTTTCCCCCGGCACAGGGTGGTTTTGCCGGCACCGCTGGGTCCGATAATACCCAGCAGGTGTCCGGGGTCCAGGGCAAAAGAAACATTGTTCACCAGGGTATGGGCCCCGGCCCTGAAAGAGGCATTTTCCACCTCAAGGTGTCCTGCAGGTTCGGGCAGGGGCATGGTCTGGGGCTGGTTTTCCAGAAAATCGGAAAATGCCTTTACCCGCTGGTAGGCTTCTTTGGCCCCCTGGGTCATGCGCCAGGAGGACATCAGCTGCATCAGAGGGGCCAGGGCCCGTCCCATGATAATGGAGGCCGCCACCACCAGCCCGATATCCATGCCCTGTGTCATGGCAAAAAACGCGCCGGCGCAGTAGATCAACACCTGGATGACATTCTGGAGCGGCTTGATAAGGGCCTGGATGGTACCGGCATGGTAACTGGAGCGTGTCTGGTTGAAGATCACCTCACTGTTTTTGGCAAGGAACCGGTCGGTGATGGCCTGGATCATGCCCATGCCGTTGATCACCTCCACATTGCGCAAAAACGAATCTACGAACCGCTGATTCCGGCGGGCTTTCAGGTTGGCGGTTTTCATGTTCTCCCGGATCAGATATTCCTGCAGAACACTCAGTGCGATCATAACGGCCGCCCCCAGAGTGGCGATGGCCCCGAGCACCGGCTGGACCAGAAAGATCAAAAGCAGGTAGAACGGGGACCAGGGTGCGTCGAACAGTGCGTATATGGCAGGAGAGGATGCATAGGACTTCAGGGTATCCAGGTCATTGAGTCCTGTGCGGTATGCCCGGGTACTGTTCCGGCTCACCCCCTGCACCATGCCGGCAAAAATATCGCGGCGCAGGTCCAGGACCATTTTTTTGCCTGCCATGGCCAGCAGCCGGGACCGGACATAATTGAATCCCCCCAGGGCCATGATGGCAAAAAATGCGATGGTAGTGATGTTGGCCAGGGAAATGGTGCTGTAGGAGATAATGATATTGCTGTATATGGTGAACATGTAAAATGGAAAAATCAGCTGTAGAATATTCACAAAACAGCTCAGCAGGGCTGCAAAGGTGAAAAACATCTTCCATTTTTTGATAAATTGCGCCACGGTTATGCCTGGTCCACGAATGCCGCAATATCCTGTGCGGTCCAGACCGCAGGGTCTTTTTTCCAGGGATCCTGCCCAATGCTGCCGGTGCTGCCGTTTTTGCCGGTGCTTTTCTGTGAACCGGACCGGCCCAGGGCGTCAAACAAAACAAAAACACCGAACAGGACCAGGGGGGCCAGAAACGTATAGAGCAGCACAACATAAATGGCGATTAAGGGGCCGGGGCGCATCAGTGATTTTCCTTATTCCGGAACCGGCAGGTCAACGGGCGGAGTGTTTCCGGTCATCAGTTTCAGCTCCGATTCCGCCAGCCGGAAATCCAGAATGGCCTGGGCATAGTTGCCCCTGGCCCGGATCAGGCGGCTCTGGGCATCCAGAAAATCCGGGATGGTGGAGATGCCGGCATTGAGCCGCCGTTCCTCCAGGGCATAGTACTCTTCCGCCGCCTCCAGGGCACCGGCTGCCCCCTCCATGCGTTTGTTTGCCTCGGTCATGGCCAGCAATGCCCTGCGTATGCCCGAGGATATGGTGTTTTCCGCCTCATCGATCAAGGCGGTGATTTTCTGCTCCAGGGTTTTGTGCTTTTCCTTTTCATACCAGGCCCGGCCCCCGTCAAACAGCTCCCATGACACATAAATACCCGCAGACCAGTATCGGTTCCGCTGGTCCCTGTCAAATCGGGAAATTCCGCTGGTTGCCAAAGCATCATAATCCCTGTTGGAATCGGTGTACCCGGCATCCAGTCGCACCGACGGCAGGTATTTTCCCATGGCGATATCTGCATCTTTTCGGGTCATCTGTTTTTGCAGGTACAGGCTTTCAATATCAGGACGGTCTTCAAGGGCCTTTGCCAGGGTGGGGGAAAAGGCTGGAATGCCCGTGACCACCGGGGCCAGTTCCCCTGAAAAAACGACACCCGGGTCATCCGACAGGTTCATCAAGGCAAACAGGGCCACCCGCTCCCGGTTCACATCATTTTCTGCAATACCCAGGTTCTCATTGGCATCTGCCAGATCCACCCGGGCCTGGAGAACATCCACATAGGGCACCAGCTCCTTTTCAAAAAACGCCCGGGCCGACTTGACGCTCTCGGCCAGTTTTTCAACCGACTCGGTTCTGATGATCACATCCTGTTTGGCTTTCATGAGCCGGTAAAAGGTGGTTTCAATCCTGTACACCTGTTCGAGCAGGTCCATGGTGGTCTGGGCCTCGATCACCTTTTTTCTGATTTTGGCCTTGTCATAGGTGTTGACGATGCGGGCACCGGAATAAAGGATCTGGGTCAGCTTGATATTGAACTGCCGGACGTTCTGGTCAATGTAGTCGGTCTCGGTGGGGCCTTGGGCGCTGATACTGGCAATTTCATTTACAGAATACCCGGATGACAGAGACGGCAGAAAATCCGCCCGGGCCGCCTTGATATCATGGGCCGCAGCCGTAACATCATACCTGGCTGCCTGGAGCGTGGTATTGTTTTTGATCCCCTGTTCAAGGCACTGGTCCAGTGTCATGGTCCGGCCGGCAGCGGCACTGCCCGGCAAAAACGCACACAAACCCATTACGGCAGCTGCAGCCGCAACGATAATAAAACGACCCTTCACTTTGACTCCTTCTGCTGTTTGATCATCCACGAAGTCCAGGCGTGAACATAGACATCAGACAATTCACCCTGGCGCAGGGTTTTCCAGGAATTGACCACCGCTTCCCACTGCTTCGCAGACAACCGCACTATATTGTTTTTTTCCGATAAAAGCCCAAAAGGGCCTTCATCATCTGTAATTTCATGGTGGTGTAAGATCACCATATCAAAAACCGCCCTTATATAAAACATTTTGGCAGCCAGACGCAAGGGGAAATCCTGTTTCACGGCCCAGGCCCTGAAACCGGCCATGGACTGATCCGGCAGGGCTGCCATCTGGGAGGCATCTTCCGTGGTGCAGACCCGGAAAACATGGGCCAGATACCGGCGCAGTTCTACCGGAATATTGTCAAACCATTGCACAAATGCTGCAGTGGGCGTAATCATAATATTTCTCCATTTTTACCCCTTACCCCACAACCTAAAACCTACAACCTACAACCTACAACCTACAACCTACAACGCTACCAGCTGAAATTCAGGGAAAACCCGGCTGCCAGGGGAGCGGGTTGTGTAACAGAATACTCTCCGGATATGGCGTTGTCATTGTCGAACACATTGGTGACAAATACGGACAGATCAAAGGGCCAGAGCTTTTCCACATGCAGGTGCAGATCCAGGGTCCAGGCATCATCACAGGATTTTGTTACATCCTCTATGGGAAAATACAGGTCCTGGCCGGAAAAATACCGCAGTTCAGATACCAGCTGCAGGTGATTGGTCACCTGCCAGCTTCCCTTCAGGGTTGCAAGGATGTCCGGCCCCATGTCATAGTCATGCTCCAGGTCCAGAAAATGCCTGACCAGGTTGCCGTCTGCATCTGTATAGTTGAAATCATTGTAAAAATACAATTCCCTGGGACCGGAATTGTGCAGCAGGGTCAGGTTGCCGCCAAGCTTTATCCGGTCGGTGAGCCGGTGGTCCAGTTCCAGTTCCACACCGTAAATGGTCTGGCTGTTGGGCATGGAAAGGCCGGCCCCTGCATACCGGTCTTCGGTCACATGGTTTTCAATGTCATTCATAAAGGCTGTGACAGATGCCTGGGTATCCATACTTTTCCAGGACAGCTGGGCATTGAGCGTACTGATTTTTTCCAGTTTATGGTCCAGGTCTTCCTTAAGCTGGCGGGCAAACGGGGTGCGGTATCCGGTGCCGTAGAGCAGCTTGAGCATATAGTTGTCCAGGTGCCAGGCCAGGCCGGCATTGAAACTGGTACGGTCATCATACCGGTCATGGTTGTCATACCGGGCCCCGGCCCACACCTCCACATCACCTAAGTCATGGCGGTACTGGCCGAAGAGGGAACCCAGGTCGTTGTCAAAGTCAATGGCAGTTACCTGGGGCAGAAAGTACACATTGGCGGGTTGAAAAAAATCCGGCACAAAACTGCCCCACACCGGGATGTTTTCATACCGGTCCCTGCGCCAGGATGCCCCCAGTGTCAAAAGCCCGTGGGAGACAAACATGGATCTGTCATAGATGATTTCCCCGAACAAAGAGGATTCTTCCCGTTCACGGGATGTATCCACAATGGTATGGTCCTGGACAAGGCGGGTGTAATATCCGGTGAACCGGATATCGGAATCCGGTGTCAGGTTCCGGGACATCTCCATTTTGTACATCTGGGTGGTGGCGGCGGTCTGCTCTTCCCAGAAAAAGGTCCGGTCCCAGTCGGACACGGTATAGGCGTTTTTGTTGTCTGCTATTTTCACGGAAAAAGTCAGCCAGTCATCATACACAGCACTGGCATACAGGTTTATATAGTGGGAATCATCCGGATATCCGCTGCCGTAACGGGTATCCAGGGGTTCCGGAGTGGTGCCGTCATGCCAGAATTTCACCACATTGAGCCGGTCATCCTGGTGCCGGTTCTGTCTGCCGGATACCGACAGAAAAGCGGACCAGTCTGAACGTGTCATGCCGTAATTGACAAACGCTTCTCCCGGATAATTACGGGTGGCGGAAACCAGGCCGGTTTCAACCCCCTGGAGGTCTTTTCCGGTTTTGGGCACCACATTGATCACCCCGGCAAAGGCATCGGATCCCCATAAAACAGAGCCTGCACCCCGGATTACCTCGATACGCTTGACAGGCGCCAGAGAGGTTTCAAAATCGATCATGGTATCGGATTTGATCACACCCGACCCCATGGGCACGGTATCGAACAAAAACAGGGCGGAATCAGGTATTCCGCGCAGGTACACCTTACTGCCTTTTTCCGTCTGGTTGATGTAAAACCCGGGGGTGCCTTCCAGGCTTTTGGCAATGGTGAAGGCATTTTTGTCATCCATATCCTCCCTGGTGATCACACGGGCCACGGCCGGTGCACTCCAGGCAGCCTCCTGGCGGCGGGATGCAATGGAGAGCACCTCCAGCTCCTCTCCCACAAACATGAGCATGGTATCTGCGCCCAGTGCAGGATGTCCCGTGCCCAGCACCAGGAACAGGGCCAGGCAAGCCAATGCCATCCTTGCTGAAATTGCGGTGAGCACCCCTGTCATCTATGCATCGTCCCCGTTGTCTGCATTTTCTGCATTTTCTGCATTTTCTGCATTGTCTGCGTTGTCTGTATTGCCTGTATTGTCTGCGTTATCTGCATTCCCGCCATTGTCTCCCTGCATGTTTTTGAGCAGGACCCGGAACTTGGAGCGGCTCAGCCCCAGCAGCTTTGCTGCGGTGGTCTGGTTGTTGCCGGCCGCTTTAAGGGCCTGTTCCACCAGGCTCATCTGCACCTTCTGCAGGGCAATGCCGTTGGCCGGCAGCCGGATGCGGATATGGGTACCCTGGCCATTGTTCTGCGCCACCTGGAGAAAGGACATGGTATCCGCCGTGATCTGGCTGGAATCCCTTGTAAGGATCAGGCACCGCTCCAGCACATTGGCCAGTTCCCTGACATTGCCGGGCCAGGGATATTCCTTGAGTTTCTGGCAGGCCCCTTCCGTGAGGGTGTGTCCGGTTCCGAATGAAAATGTTTTCATGAGATGTTCGGCAATGGGGACAATATCATCCCTGCGCTGGCGCAGCGGCGGGATCACGATGGGAAAAACATTGATCCGGTAGAACAGGTCCTGCCGGAACTTTTTCTTGCGGACCATGGCCTGCAGGTCCCGGTTGGTGGCACACACAATCCGCACATCCACGGGAATTTCCTCATTTCCCCCCACCCGCTGAAATTTCTTCTCCTGCAGGGCCCGGAGCAGCTTGCCCTGGGATTCCAGGGGCAGGTCCCCGATCTCATCCAGAAACAGGGTGCCTTTGTCTGCAAATTCAAATTTGCCCCTGGTTCTGGCGGCTGCACCGGTAAAGGCCCCTTTTTCATACCCGAACAGCTCTGATTCCACAAGGTTAGAGGAGATGGCGGCGCAGTTCACCGGCACAAACCGCTGGTTGGATCTGAGGCTGCATTTGTGAATGTGATTGGCCACCACCTCTTTTCCGGTACCGGACTCCCCCTGGATCAGAACAGCCGTGTCCACGGTGGCCACATTTTCCGCCAGGGCCACCACATCTTTCATGCCCCGGGACCGGTAGATCAGTTCATGGCCCTTTTCCGTCCGGCTGATCTCCGCTTTCATCTCCTGGTTTTCCATGATCAGATGCGACAGTTTCAGGGCCTTGTTCACGGCGAAAAGGATTTTGGACTCATCAAAGGGTTTGGTCACGTAATCACAGGCCCCCTGCTGCATCATGTCCACAGCGGAATCAATGGTGGCAAAGGCGGTGATGAAAATGACCGGGGTGAGAATTTTTTCCTGCCGCAGCGTGTTGATGAGCTCCCGGCCGTCCATTTCCGGCATCTTTATGTCGGAAATCACCACATCATAGGTGTTTTTGTGCAGCACCTCCAGTGCATGCCGGCCGTTCACTGCCTTCTCCACCTTGAACCCTTTTCTTTCAAGCATCATTGACAGAAGATCCCGCATCTTCTGTTCATCATCAACTACCAGAATATGTGCCATTTTCTTGCCTTACCTTTATCATGTGTTCATGGGTACCGGAAAACAGGGAAATACAGAATCGGCACCCCCCGTTTTCCGGGTTCTCCACCCGGATACCGCCGCCGTGGGCTTTGATGACCTGATCGGCAAAGGCCAGGCCAAGCCCTGTTCCGGTGGCCTTGGTTGTAAAAAACGGTTCGAAAATTTTCAGCCTGTCCTGTTCTTTGATGCCTTTGCCCTGATCCGTCACAAACAGCTGCCATTTATCCTGGACCACCACCACTTTTATGTCAACCTTGCCGGTTTTGTTATTGGCTTCACAGGCATTTTTTATGATATTGCCGATGCCCCGTGACAACAGGTCGAAATCCGCCTGTGCCGTAAAGGGGGTGCCGGGAATATCACAGCAGATGTCCAGGCCGTTTCCGCCATGCTGGATCTCGAATCCCATCACCACCTGTTCCAGCATCTGGTTGAGATCCACCCGGTCAAACCGGGGTTTGGCCGGGCGGGAAAACATCAGAAAACTTTCAATCAGGGTGTTGAGCCGGACAATTTCTTCTTCCGCATAGGTCAAAAGAATATTATCTTTGGGAATATCCATGTCTGTTTTCAACATTTCAAGGGAACTTTTGATGATTCCCAAAGGGTTTTTCACTTCATGGGCAATCATCAGAGAAAATTTTCCCACCTCGGCCAGGGTTTCCTGGCGGGCCATTTTCCTGTATGCCTGCTTCAGGGTTTTCCGGCCGGCAGCCAGAGAATCCAGCATATCATTAAAGGCATTGGCCAGCCGGGTGATCTCCGGGGTGGTGCCGGCGGCGGCCCGGATGGTGCGGTTGCCGGCAGACACTTTTCTGGCTGTCTCCGCCAGAGAGACCAGAGGGGCCACAAGAGAGCGTGACACAACATAAAAAATAATACAGGCCAGGCCGTTCAGCACCAGTGCTATATAAACAAAGCGCTTTTTCATTTGACTGGACAGGTCTTTGATGCCTTTCTCCGAATAGGTGACCTCAACCCGGCCGATGAGATCCGCATCCCGGATACCGGCCAGCCGGCTGATCCATGCTGCGCTTTCTTCAGTTTCTGATAAATACACCTTTTTCTCTACGCTTGCAAACGGACCCGGTATGTCTCTGGACACCGAAACCAAAGGGATATCCCTGTGGTCTGTGATATCCACCCCGGCAATATCATTTTCCTTGAGCATGTTATCAGCCAGTCCCTGGAGCAGGTTTTTTTCACCGATCAATATGCCCAGCTCGGAATTCAAGGCCAGGTACTGGGCCATGAAATCGATGCGCTGGTTGAACCGCTGGGTCACAAACTGGTTGATGATGGTCACCCCCAGGTATCCCATGGTAAAGGTGGTGGCACAAATGAGAAAGACAGCAGCAGACAGAACCCGTATGTGTATGCCGATATTTTTGGGAAACACGCTTTTCATCTGCCTGCCTCCATATTGAATCCAAGTTTTGCGGCAATCTCAGGATTGCTGCGGCTCTCAAACACAGGGGGCACACGGCGGCATGTTTTGCCGGTTAGGCTGTCCGTGATGATCTCTCCTGCCTGCCGCCCCAAAGCCTGGTAGTTGAATTCAAAGGAGAACAGGGCCCCGGTCCGGATAAAATAGGCATTGTATCCGATGACCCCGGTTTTTTTGTACAGGGCCTGCTTGATGACATACTGGATCAGTTTTTCAGAGATAACGGTCTGGTCCGGAATCATCCAGACAGCGTCAACCAGCGCCAGATTTTCTTCCAAAACCTGTGCAATCTGGTTTCTTTTAGTTACCTGAATCGGGATAATCTTTACAGGGATATTGCTGAAGGCTGCTGCTGCAGACGCTGCCTCGAAAAACCACTGGTTGTGGTCCGGATCAAACAAAAGGCCGATTTTCTCCAGGGATGGAAAGGCTTTGGAGATGGTGTCCAGCTGAACGGCCACAGGGATGCGCAGGGAGATGCCGCAGGCGCCATCCGGTATCTGGGAGACCGCATCCGGATCCAGCACAGCGGCATAGATTTTTTTGCCGGAAATACTGGCCTGCCATATCAGGGATGCAGCTTCCGGGCCCACAGCCGCCACCAGGTCATAGGCGCCGGTGATGAGGCGGTCGGTCACCTGGGCGGTCACCAGGTCATCCCCCGGAGAAAGAAAAAACACATCTGTATCGGAAACGCCGAGACCGGAACTCTGAGAATCAGCAGTCTTTGGATTGGAAATCTGTAGATCGGCTGTCTTTCGGGACACCTGATCCAGTATGCCTTCGGTCACCTGCAGATAGGGCCGGATCTTCCGGGAAACCACTATGGCAGCAGTTGTGCCTGGGGCAGCAGTTGTGCTTACAGCCGTATCTGTGTCGGACGCACGCACCACAGGCGGTGCTGCCATGGTGCACAAGACAGCTATAATGACAAGATAATAAAGATTTCTTCTGCAGGTTACGGGCATTCGCGGTTTCCAGGTTCTGGTTCGGCCATCGCCAGGATTTTATACCAGAACCAAAAAATAATTACAAAACAATAATCCGGACCAGCAATTCTTCGGTGAAATTTTCAGCCAAAGATACGTAAGGTTTTCGCCCAGAACCAGAAAATATTTTTTGTAATGCTGATGTAAATATCCTTGTCCCTCGTATTTATTCGTCCTGCCTGAAATCAGCTGGTTTCCATCCAGTTTGTGGACAGAAAGATCCAGGAGCTGAACCTGGAACTGGCCGCATACCAGACTGCCCGCAATGCATATGCCAGAGCACTCACAGATATGTTAAACTCAGAAGGGACCCAGAATTAGGAGACCCCCATGTCCTGGACATCCGGCTATGTGGCCGACGTCGGCTACACTTTCGGCTATTACACAGAACTCAACCCTCTGCGGGCCAACCTGGCTTTTCCCAACACCGGCCTGGTGTGTCCCCAGATCGGCACGGCCTGAGAACTGGGATTCGGGCAGGGCCTGAGTGCCAACCTGCATGCCGCAGCAAGCACCACCCAGTGGTGGAGTACGGATTTCAACCCCTCCCAGGCCGGTTTTGCACAGGATCTGGCACAAGTATCAGGGTCCGGTGCCAGGCTGTATGATGATGCATTTGCCGATTTTGCCAACCGGCCGGACCTGCCGGAGTTCGACTATATCGGGATTCACGGCATCTGGAGCTGGATTTCCGATGACAACCGCAAGGTGCTGGTGGATTTTGTAAGGCGCAAACTGGCGGGGTGGTGTAGGTCGCACATAGAGAAGGTGGAGGTATTTGTTCTTGACCTCTGTTTTGCCTTGAAGTAGAGTGGTGTGGTAAGATTTGGGGGGTCTTGTCAAAGGAGTGTTCATGCCGACTATCAGCATGTTTTATGGCGTAATTATCTCAATGTTTTATGAAATTCAGACAAAACATCATTTGCCTCATGTTCACGCACGATACCAGGGTAAAAAAGTGTCGATTGCTATTGATGACTGTCGAATTCTTGCAGGGTCATTGCCAACAAAACAATTGCGAATGGTTCAAGTTTGGGTTGATCTGCATCGAGAAGAGCTACAGGCGAACTGGGACTTGATGACACAAGGTGTGGAACCGTTCCGGATAGAGCCCTTACGTTGAGGAGGTATAAAATGACATTACTTGATGTGGTAGATGTTCAGGTTACCGATGAGTATCAACTTTTGTTGACATTTGAAAATCACGAACAACGATTTTTTGACATGCGTCCGTTCATTGAAACCCCCCCTTGGAACAGATTGAAACATGGGGATGTTTTCAGAAAGGTACATATTCAGCAGGGTACTATTGTCTGGCCGGGACAGATCGATATAGACCCTGAGACTCTTTACGAGCTCTCGACAGTTACCGAAAAAAAGGTGTGTTGATGCCTGTGAGAACCAGCCAGCAGAGTGGGCACAGGCGGTGTGGCAGGTATTGCAGGCTCAGGGGCAGAAGCTGGTGAAAGCGGGCAGGACCCTGGAGACGGATGAAGAAAACCTGGCGGCGCTGACGGAAAAGGCGGAAGGGTTTGCCGAGAAGGTGCTGCCGGTCATGTAAAAAAACTTGAAGCCTCTTTGGTTGATTCCAGATCATCCACGGATTATCAAAATGCCTGAAACAGTTCTTGCCGGATACCGGAAGATTGCTTATAATGGACTAAACTCGCAGGTTATAAAAAATGAGGTAGAGCTATGGGACAAGTATTGGAATTACCCGATTTGAACATACCCGAGCAAGAGTTGAAAATGATCCTTGCCGAATCACTGTTTCAACAGGGAGTTGTATCTTTGGGAAAAGCGGCGGAAATATCCGGATATTCCCAGAGAACTTTTTCAGAATTATTGTTAAATAAAGGAATCAGCCCCCTCCAATATGAGGATCGATATTTGAACTCAGACCTTTCCAATGCCTGATAATCAAACAGCCATTGCTGATACTTCCGTATTGATTGCTTTTGAGAAGCTGGGTAAGCTGGATCTTTTATGTCTGACATATGATGAAATATTTTTGCCCGATGCCGTTTATCAGGAATACGCAAGTGACCTTCAACCCTGTTTTGTCTTGAAGGCTGACCTGGGAAAAAACTCAAATTCTGGATTTTTGCTTAAAAGTTAGGCACCCATAAACATATCAAGATAACCTAAATCCCACCAAATATATCAGATTTTTATACTGGAACACCAACTGAAAGTGAAAATCAGGGGAAATTATGGAATTTAG
>JAABSS010000312.1 GCA_011390235.1 Desulfotignum sp. | reverse complement strand
GCAGGCACAGGCACAAAGATTGCTTCTGGTAACAGATGATATGCAGATAAAAAAATATCCGGTACAGGTGTTTTCAAATTTGGAAAGGGATGACATCTGTGATGAAAGATAAGGTGGTATTGATCACCACCAATATTGCAGGATCTGAAAATGTGGTGAATGTGGCGGCGGACTGCGGGGTGAAAAAGGTGATCGCCCTGAGCACGGACAAGGCGGTCAGCCCGGTGGCCCAGCCAAGGGTGGTGGCGAGCAACGGGATGTTTTACTGGATGCATACCCGGACATTTCTGAAAGAAAAAACATTTTATCCGGAACGGCTGCGGCCGTATGAGATCCCCTGGATACGGGCCGTGGATGTGAACACGCCTGGGGACTATGACATGCTGCTTGTACTGGCACCATGGATATTGAAAATGGCACCCGCTTCAGGCCGGCAGCCATGATTGTGTTCAGGTGTGATGCCGCACCGTCCATAGGTTACGGCCATGTCAGGCGATGCCTGGCCCTGGCATCACTGTACCGCCGGTTGGGCATGGCGGTCGTGTTTGTCATGCAGCAGGGGCTGAAAGTGGTCAGGGATCTGCTGGACCAAAATGATGCCGGTTTATGGGAAAAATGCCTGCTGCCCGGGTCCGGTACCACCCGCACCTGTCTGTATAAAACCCGGTTTCAGGCCTTTTGTCAGGCCCATGGATTGCCGGCAGCCCCATTTTCCAACACCCTGCCGGCAGTGTTTAAACCGGATCTGGGACGTGGGGGGAAAGGGGCGGTCAAGATTCAGCACCCATGGGAACTGGTGGAAAAACAAAGGGAAAAAGGAGTGATTCAGGATTTCATTCCAGGTGATCAGGGATCGGGCCGGGCAGTATCACATCATTGAAGTCAATCCCAGAATTGCCGGCAGCATCATGTTCAGTGTTTACAGCGGCCTGGATTTTATCAAGAATGCCATTCATGTATTTACCGGCAGGGCAGTGGATTTTCCCGAACACCAGAAAAAAATTCGCATCATCCGGTACTGGAATGAATATGCCCAGGATATGTGACCATAGAAATACACTGCGCGATTATGATACCATTGATCCGCCTGAAGATCATTTCTGAACTCATCCATTTTTTTATTAAATTTTTCATCCTGTTCCCGGATTTCAGCTTTGAATATTCTGTCCTGTTCCCGCATTTCTGCTTTAAATTTTTCATCCAGTTCCCGGGTTTCTGCTTTGTGTTGATAGTGGGGTCGGACCAGACCAACTATCTGATATAAAATCAGATATTGTCAAAAAACACCCCGATTTCCTGCTTAAAACAGCGGTTTTGGCATGAAAAACCACGGTCTAAGCCATCAATGCTTGCTTTTTTCCAACCGCACCGAAAGTCAGTTCCGGGCCATGGAAACCGGAATTGATGCCCCACCGGGTACCCAGCCCATGCCGACCAGGAAACCCTGCCCGCCCGGGTATGTTTCCTGCTGGCGCAACCGATGAACCTTCCATAAAAACAGAAAAAACAGAGAGGAATCTCAAAGGTAAAACTATACGGGCCTGAACTCAACTGTAACTTTATAGCCCAGGGCTTCTGCATATTTTGAAATAGTTTTTAACGTGGGAAAGGAAACGGTTTCCCCGGCTTCAAGCCTGGAGATATTACTCCGTTTGGTTCCCATTTTCTCAGCGAGCTGCTCCTGGGTCATTCCCTTTTCCATTCTCATGCGGATCAGTTTGCGACGTAGCTCAAATACCGGTTCAAGGGCGTTGTATTCCTTTTTAATGCCGGGATTTTTCAGGGCCTCTTTTTTGAAGTTTTCAAAACTTAGATCTTCAGCCATTTTGTTTCTCCTTCATTCTTCTGATTGCAAGATCCATGTCTTTTTTTGGGGCTTTTCTCCCTTTTTTGATAATGGTGTGCAGGATAATAATTTTTTTATCCTGTACCGAACAAAAAAATGACCGGGCAATACCTTCCTTGCCTTTTGCCCTTATTTCATACAGTCCTTTGCCAAGGGAAGCGGTATGGGGTCTCCCCAGGTTGGGGCCGAATTCCCTGATAAGATCCAGGGTACGGATCAAGTTTGCCACCATACCATCCGGAAGTTCCAGTGTCTGGATTCTGACTTTGCTGCTGTAAAATTCAATTGCCCATGTCATGGGATATTTGTTATCAAATTTGATACATAATGTCAAGATAACGGAGCTCAGCAGGGTCTGACCCCGGTAAGCTCTTACTGATGAACCAAAGGGGGCAGCATGACTGATGCCGTGAATATCCATGAAGCCAAAACAAGTACCTTTTTGTGGTGGCTCCCAGAAGATCTTTCATGCCCAGGGCGAGAATGTTGTTTTTGGAAAGAAAGCTGATGGTGTCGGGTTCTTTCTCCTGTTCCCGTAATTCCATGGAAAGGGCTGAAATGTTTTTTCAAGCCGGGAAAGGCTGGTATCGGATTGAACGATAAATTGACCCAGTAAGGATTCAAGATATTCAAATTTTTCCTGGACAGCAGGTTCCATTTCGAACCTCTTCTGCAGCCTTTTGGTATTTTTTCATCAAAATGCTGCCAATGTATGCATTCATACTACTGGAAGACAAGAATAATTGTCAACGATAAAGGCGGTATAAGCCCGGGTCAGGCCCTTCCACCCATCTGTATTTCATCAAGCAGTTCTGATTGAAGAGGTTTGGCCTTACCTCGCTCGTAACGGGAAAATGCATTTGGCCCTCCCCCTGTGAGTAATGCGGCTTGTTGCTGAGTCAGTTTCAATTTTTTCCGAATTCTTGCCAGTTCAGTCGATTCTTTTGTGTCAACTTCTTTGGCAAGTTGCTTTATGGCCTCAGCAAAGCGAACACCTTCACCTGCATCGAATTCCACTTCCCTGCAATTGGAACAATGCCATCCCTTGATCTTGGAAATAATTATATTGTGTCGTTTATAGGTATACGGCACATCTCGGGTAGTATGCACCATCTCTTTTTCTCCGCAATTCAAACATTCACGCTTCATCTCATTTCTCCTT
>JAABSS010000311.1 GCA_011390235.1 Desulfotignum sp. | reverse complement strand
GGAAAAGAAATAAAGGACACCATTGTATAATGGAATTTATCGATCTTAAAACCCAGCAGGCCAGGATCAGGGATAAAATTGAAGCACGTATCAAAACCGTGCTGGACCACGGCAAATACATCATGGGGCCGGAGATCTTTGAACTGGAAGAAAAACTGGCCGCCTATGTGGGGGTAAAACACTGCATCACCTGCGCCAGCGGCACAGATGCCCTGCTCATGGCACTCATGGCCCTGGATATCCAGCCCGGCGATGAGGTGATCACCGTGCCCTACACCTGGATCTCCACAGCGGAAGTCATCTCCCTGCTGCGGGCCGTGCCGGTCTTTGTGGATATCCAGCCGGATACCTTCAACATGGACCCGGACAAACTCGCATCCGCCATCACCTCCCGCACCCGGGCCATCATGCCGGTGGGCATTTACGGCCAGTGCGCAGACATGACCCGCATCAATGCCGTTGCCGCCGGTCACGGCATCCCGGTCATCGAAGATGCGGCCCAGTGCTTCGGCGCCACCCACCAGGGCATCAAAGCCTGCAACCACTCCATCCTGGGCTGCACCTCTTTTTTTCCTTCCAAACCCCTGGGCTGTTATGGGGATGGCGGGGCTCTCTTTACCCCGGATGATGCCCTGGCTGAAAAACTCCGGCAGATCCGGATTCACGGCCAGAAAGTCAAACACCAGCACCCCCTGGTGGGTATCAACGGCCGTCTGGATACGATCCAGGCAGCCATCCTCCTTGAAAAACTGGCCATATTCCCGGAAGAATGCGACGTCCGTGCCCGGGTCGGCACCCGGTATGACACCCTGCTCGCAGATGTGCCTGGCATTGAAACACCGGTCATCGCCCAAGGCAACACATCGGTTTATGCCCAGTACACCATACTCTCTGAAAATCGGGATGCTGTGTCACATGCGCTGCAAACACAACAGATCCCGTCTGTTGCTTACTACACTGCACCATTGCACATTCAGGGCGCATTTGCTGGTCTGGGCCATAAAATAGGAGACTTTCCGGTATCCGAAAAGGTGGCTGCCCAGTGCCTGAGCCTGCCCATGTCCTCCTATTTGACATCATCAGATCAAAAAAAGGTTGTGGACGTCATAAAACACCCTGATACCCAATCACCCAATAATAACAATAAAGCAGGCCCCACCCCGGCCCCACCGTCCCACACCCGGTAATATAACTCATGGCATTACATAAAAAAAATGTGTAATATGAAATGCGAATATCCGGAAAAAAAGAAGACCATATTACCAATGAAGTCGACAATGCCCCGGGACTGGGAGGAAATATCGTGAGCAGCCAAACGTCAGAAACAACGGAAAATATCGAAGGTCTTGGCCAGGATGAAGATGCCTCACTGGGCGATTATCCGATTGATACGGTGCTCATTCGAAACGAGAACCGGACAGTCCATGACGTTCTCAGGAGGATAAAAAAAGGGAGTTATATTCTGGATCCGGATTTTCAGCGTGATTTTATCTGGCCTCCGGATAAACAATGCAAGCTGATTGAATCGGTTTTGATGCGGATCCCGCTGCCGGTTTTTTATCTGGCTGAAAACGCCAAAGGCCAGATGGTGGTGGTGGATGGGTTGCAGCGGCTGTCAACATTTCAGCGGTTTGTAAATAACGAACTGCGGCTGACCCTTCCAGGGCAGCCTGAACTGAACAACAAAAGATTTAAAGATTTGTCTCCTAAACTCCAGAACCGGGTGGAGGATTGTAACCTGATCCTGTACCTGATCGACGCCAAGGTCCCCACACAGGCCCTGCTGGATATTTTTGAACGGGTCAACAGCGGGGTCCCCCTGACACGGCAGCAAATGCGCAACTGCCTGTTCATGGGGCCAGCCACCCGTTTTTTGAAAGAGGAGGCCGGCACAGAATTGTTCAAACAGGCAACCGGTCAGAGTCTGGCGGTCAACACCATGCGGGACAGAGAATTTGTCAACCGGTTCTGCGCGTTTCAGATTCTGGGTGTTGAAAAATACAAAGGAGATATGGACGAATTTCTGGCCAAAGCACTGGAACATATGAATGAAGCCGGAGAAGAAGCGCTTCAGAAACTTTCCCGCCGGTTTCGAACCACCCTGGAAAACAACAAAAAAGTGTTCGGCATTCATGCATTCAGAAAACATTCTCCAGGCAAGACAAATCGAAACGTCATCAATGCGTCCCTCTGGGATGTTATGACCACCGGATTGTCACGGTATGCTCAAGAAGACGTGGTAAGAAAAAAAGAGGCGTTGAAATCAGAACTGTACAAATTGTTTAAAGATGGGGAATTTTTTGAGTCCATTACCATGGGAACCAGCCAGGTCAACCGGGTCAAGATGAGGTTTAAAAAATCAAGGCAAATGCTCCGGGAGGTGTTTAATGATTACCAGGATTGATCTTGCTCATTTCAAATGTTTTGAATTACTCAAACTGCCGTTGACTGAATTGACACTGCTCTCCGGAGCCAATGCCTCCGGCAAATCTTCCCTTCTCCAGGCACTGGTGCTGCTGCATCAAACCATTCGGGAGCATGAATGGTCTACCCGCTTGATGTTGAATGGCAATACCCTGCGACTGGGGACAGTCCTGGATGTCGTGGACAAAATCCATGGACGACACGTTTTTACCATTGCCATCGAAGCGGATAGCCATGAATACCGGTGGACGTTTTCAGGAGACCGCTCAGAGATGTCCATGGATGTCGTTCAAGTGGAAATCGATGGCAAAAAAATGGATTCATTTCCGCGTCTGAAATGTCTGCTGCCGGAAATATGTATTCCTGATGCCGCCGACATGGCGGAACGGCTCAGGGCCATGACCTATATTACAGCGGAACGAATCGGCCCGCGAGAATTCTACCCGCTGGAAGACCGGCAAATCGCATTGGTCGTGGGGCCTGCCGGCGAACATGCCGTTTCGATTTTACATTCCAGGCGGGAAGACCCGGTGCAGCCGGGCCTGGAAATCAAAGACACTCCCCCCACATTGCTGCGGCAGGTGGA
>JAABSS010000310.1 GCA_011390235.1 Desulfotignum sp. | reverse complement strand
GCAATAACCCTGGGGCGGCCACCACCATAAAATCCTTTACTATTTTCCCATCTTTGGATATGTTGCTGCCCAACGTTGTGTATACATGGGTACCTGGATGGTCATATGACCGTCCGGAGGAATGACAGTTTGTTTCAATTCACTGGAAAGGCAGTTTTGCAAAAGAAAAAACATACAAAGATATCAACCCTTGCTGGAAAGCATCTGTTGTCGGGTATACTGTTACTGATGTTACTGGTTTGCGGGATGGCAGCAGTTTGTCTCCCATCCACCGCCTTTTCCCGGACCCGGGATTTTCCTGCTGATCTGTCTGATAATACAACCGATGAGAATAATACAATCGACCAGTCCGGGACGTCTGACATTCACCTTATCAAAGGAAGTTTCAAAAGCGGGGATACCGCTTCTGATGTTCTTGGGCCTTTTCTGCCCCTCCAGGACATCTACCGCCTTGAAAAACAAAGCCGGCCGGTTTTTTCATTCACCCGGTTCAAACAGGGGCAGCCCTTTGAGATATTACTTCACCAGGACCGGTTTGTGGCATTTGCCTATGACATTGATGACCGGCGCCGGCTGGTCATCAAAAAAGAGCAGGACAGCTATGATATCAGAAAAATTCCCATCCAGTATGATATCCGGCAAGAGGTGATATCGGTTCACATTTCATCCAGTATTTTTGCGGCGGTAAAAAAAGCAGGACACGGCACCGCCCTTGCTGGGCAACTGGCGGATATTTTTGCCTGGGACATTGATTTTGCAAAAGACATTCAGCCCGGGGACCGGTTTCAGGTCCTGGTGGAACAACGGTTCCGTGATGATGCCTTCCAGGGCTACGGCAATATCCTGGCAGCTGTTTTTGTTAACAAAGGGCAGGCCCACAAAGCATTTTTGTTCTCAGATACAGATGGCCATGCCGGATATTATGATGAAAACGGCCAATCCCTTCAAAAAGCATTTTTAAAATCCCCGGTGAATTTTTCCAAAATCACCTCCTATTTTTCCGCCAGCCGGCTGCACCCTATTTTAAAAACCAGCCGGCCCCATCCCGGGGTGGATTATGCAGCCCCGAAAAACACTCCCATAAAAACCGTTGCCGACGGCACCATCACGCAAATGGCCTATAACAAGACCATGGGCCGGTATATGACCATCCGCCATTGTAACGGGTATGAAACCAGTTATTATCATATGAATAAATATGCCGCCGGTATAAAAAAGGGTGCATCTGTTTTTCAGGGGGATATCATTGGATATGTGGGAAAAACAGGCCTTGCCACAGGATACCATCTGTGTTTCCGGGTGGAGAAAAACGGCAGTCCTGTAAATCCTTTGAAAATTCCGCAAACCAGTGCAACACCGATTTCTTCTTCGGAAAAAGAGCGGTTTTCCAGGACAATTGCACTGTATTCAGAAAAACTTATGACAGCCGGGTCCATGGCCCGGTCCACCCCGTAAAATTCGTAAAAAGGCAGGTATCCATGGCCAATCCGCTACGGGAACGTGCAGTTCAGGGATTACAGCCAGGTGATACATTTTGTTTCACCCGGCTGTTTTCACAAAAAGAAACCCGGGATTTCGGCGATCTGACCCGGGATTACAACCCGGTGCATTATGATGCCCGCTGGACCCGGACCAAGGGATTCAAGGGCCTGATCTGCCACGGGCTTCTGGTGGGAGGCATGATCTGCGAATTCGGGGGCCAGGTGGGATGGCTGGCCACGGGCATGACATTCAAATTTTTGTATCCGGTTTATTTCGGGGATACCATCCAGTGCCGGGTCACCCTGACCAGTGTCCGAAAAAACGGCAGGGCTGAAGCCGAGGCCGTCTTTACAAACCAGGACGGCCGGCAGGTGGTCCTGGCAACTCTTACCGGACGGCTGCCTGTGGAAGGCGAAAAACCTCTTCTGGACCAGATGGTGACAGAAGGTGATCCTTTCAACGATTTGTCAAATAAAACAGATTACAGCATAAACCAGGAGCCGGGCAAAAAACCCGGACCATAACAGATACCTGGCGCAGGCCCTGGTGTACGGTATGGAAAAAATCCATACCTCTGGAAAGTTTCCACAGATTTGTGCCGGCAACACCTTATGTAAAATTTTACAACCTGTTGTAATTTAATACTTTTTGTGAAGTTTCATTTCTGGCATGCTCTTTGCCTTTATGGCTGGGGTAACCCAACAAAAAATAAAGGAATTATCATGCCGGAAAAAACAGTTTCATCAGGTCTTTGTGCCAATTGTATCCATGCAGGGCAATGTTATTTTATGAAAAATAATTCCAGGCCCATAATTTTCTGTGAAGAATTTTCATGCACTTGTCCGGAAGGCGCATGCGCACAACCCATTGACGACATGACAGAACCACCGTTTGCAGCCAATGGATCGTTTCAAGAAAATATTTGCAGCAATTGTGAAAACCTGAAAACCTGCTGTTTGCAGGAAAATATACACTCGGTGATGTGCTGTGAAGAATACAGGTGACATGCAAAAAAAAATTGTCGCCCTTGAAAAGCAGAACAGAAAACTGCAGCAGTTTTATGATGCATACCAGCAGGTACAAAGTAATGAAAAAGAACGGGTAAAAGAACTCAACTGCTTATACCAGGTTGCCCAGTGTGTGGTTCTGGAAAGAGACACCATTGCTGCATTGAAAAAAATCGTTCATATCATTCCCACAGGGTGGCAGTTTACCCAAAACTGCTGCGCCCGGATTCGGTTCAGGGAAAACATTTATCTGTCACCTGATTTTTGTGAATCAGATATATGCCAGACAGAAAAGATATATATTGACAAGGCGGCTGCGGGGGCCATAGCTGTATATTACCATGCGGATGCCGTTGCCGGAAATGCAGATCCATTTTTAAACGAAGAACGCAATCTGCTCAAGGGCATTGCCAACATCATCAGCCTGGCAGCCGGCGTGGCCCATGATTTTAACAATATATTGACCGCCATCATCGGAAATGCCAACCTGGCATTAATGGAAGTCGACAAGGATGGTCCCTT
>JAABSS010000309.1 GCA_011390235.1 Desulfotignum sp. | reverse complement strand
CACTTCAAGCACCCACCAGGTGCCGGCCAGCAGAAACAGGGCGATGGCGGCCTTGCCCTGGGGGGAAAGGGTAAAGGCCTTGCCCATGGGATCCACGGCATCAGGCCAGGGAGGGGAAAGGTACACCACGGAAAACAAAATAACTCCAATCATCAGAAACATGATCCGCTTCCAGTCTATCTGAATACCGGATGAGGCTGTCGCTTTTGTATTCATGTCACTCCTACATTTTTTTTAAATTAATATTTTTTTTGCATATGCTATCATCTTTACAAGGCGTTGTTCCTCGCCTTACAGTCCATAAATTTTGTTTTAATAAGGCAGATACAGGGTTCTTGTCAAGCATTGTTGCATGAAATTACAAGAAATGCCGGAAACCTGAGAGTACGGCATGCGGGTGGCCTGAATGAAACCATGCCGGATTATCCGCCGATCCGCTGAAGGATATCTTTGATTTTGTCTTCAGTCTGTTTTTCCACCAGCAGCATTTTTTCCGTTTTGGCCTGCTTGATTTTCGCTGCCAGAGCCTCCAGATCTGCGGGTTTTTCCAGCAGATCCGTGGCACCGATTTTCATGGCCTCCACGGTTTTTTCCACTGTGGCATATCCGGTGAGCAGAATGATCTGCAGTTCCGGCTTTTGGTTCTTGATGTTTTTCAGGGCTTGGATGCCGTCCATACCCGGCATTTTGAAATCCATGACAATGGCATCAAAGCTTTCGTTTTCCAGCATGGCCATGGCTTTGTCAGCCGAGTCAGCGGTTTTCACTGTCATGCCCCGGGCCTGCATCCGTTCGGACATGATATCTAAAAAATCCTTTTCATCATCAACCAGCAATACTTTTTCAGACATGATTTTCTCCTTATGTTTTCATATATCTCGTTGCCGTTTTCAGGTCCGGCAAATCATTATTGTTTTCCAGGGGTTTTGCACAGGCAGAACCCGTTACCGCCGGGACCGGCTTTTTTTACGTGCATGTTTACATGGTCCAGCAGGGCCCGGTCTTTTGATGTGTCAAACAGGGTGTCCCAGCCGGAGGCTGTGCCGGTATCCGGAACAAAACAGATTTCAGGTACCAGAGGATCACTGCCGAAAGAGACCGTTACCTGTTTCCGGTTCTCTCCGGGTGTGTTGTTCAGAATTTCACAGGTTATTTCAACCGCCCGGTAGATCAGATGCAGCAGATCAAACCGATGGGCCTGGATGCGGCAGGGAACAAGCGCAGGTGTCACGGTCAGGAAGACGTCGTGGTGACGGATGATCCGTTCTGCCAGCCCTGCCACAAGAAGCACCATCTCTTCCATGTCCACGGTTTCCTGTGCATGGTCCATGCTGTGGGAAAACCGGTTGAACTGTTTTATCATTTCATCCGCCCGGTTCACCTGTTTTCTGATCTTTTCACTGATCAGGGCGGCCTTTTGAGGATCTACGGGAACCGCCCCGTTCCGGGCTCTGGCAGCCAGATCCCCTAAAAGTCCGGCGTTTTCATTGATAATGGCCAGAAAGTTTTTCATATCATGGGTGACGGCTGCGGACAGGGTGCCGAAAAATGTTACCCCCTCTTTGTCATGGGACAGATCATGGTTTGGCATACAGATCTCCCCTGGTGCCATCGTCCACAGGTTTTGCGGGCACTGTCATCTCTGATCCGGGCAGATGCAGCGTCCCGTCCGGTGCGGCCGGCCTGGGCGCTTTCACCGGCAGGGTCAGTGTAAAACGGGTGCCTTTGCCCACAGCGCTTTTTACCCTGATATCACCGCCCATCTCCCGGATGAGGCCGTAGGTGATGGCCAGGCCGAGACCGGCGCCCCAGCGGTCGGTTCTCGAGGTGTAAAACGGCTCGAATATTTTGGGCAGATCTTCCGGTGGGATCCCTTTGCCGGTATCAGACACCGTAATTGTAACAAGGCCGGTTTTTTCATGGGTGACGGCAATGGTGAGGGTCCCGGTTTTTCCCATGGCCGTGATGGCGTTTTCCGCCAGGTTCAGAAAAATCTGGACCAGGCTGCTGCGGTCACATGCAAATCCAGGGACGTCCGGGACAGGGGGCACCTGGATGGTGATCCCCCGGTGACGTGCATCTGTTTCCAGCAGGGCCAGCACCTGGGAGATCACCTCCTCGATATCCACCGGCTCCACACAGGGTTCCATATGCCTGGCAAAATCCAGCAGCTGCCGGGTAATGGTGCCGCACCGTTTCACCGCTTCCAGTACATCTTCGGCAAGCGGAAGCAGCCGCTGGTCCGGCCGGGCCTGCTTTTCAAGGGTCAGCAGGTCAATGATCAACCCGGTTTTCTGGTTGATGATATCCAGGGGGTTGTTGATTTCATGGGCCACACCCGATGCCAGGCGGCCGATGGAGGCCAGACGGTTGGCATGTTCTTCGTGGTGCAGGGCCTCGATGCGCCTACGTTCCGACTTATGGATCCGGCCCACCAGAAAGGTGGCCATCCCCATGATGGACAGCAGGATGAAACCGATACTGGCGCACAGAAACCAGAGCAGTTTGAGTCGGGGTTTGAGCCACAGATCCCTGAGCCGGTCCGCCTGCTGCAGCTTAACCAGGGTCAGCACGGTATCGGTGATTTTTGCATATCCGGCCAGCAGCGGGGTGCCGTCAGGGGCCTGGATATTCACGATGCCTTCTGCGCCGGAGAAAAGCCCGGCATCCAGGATGGTCCGGCTGTCAGAAGAACCGAAATAAACCGAAGGGGTCAGCAGCCGGCCGGTGTTATCCATGAGAAACAGATCATTGTTCATGCCGGTGTCCAAATGTGGAAAGGCGTTTTCCCAAACGGTTTTGGCTCCGGTCACCGGTGGTTTTTCCGTCAGGGAAGCGGACATTACCGCAGCAATGGTGTTCAGGCTGGTGAGCATGCCGGTGTTGGCTTCAGTTTCAATGGTCCGCCGGGTCAGGCGGAAATCCACCAGGGTCATGATCACCAGAGGGGAAAGGGCAAGTATGGCGGTGACTATCACGATCATTTTCCACTTGCGTTTGAGATTCAAGCCGCTGTGGCTGCCGG
>JAABSS010000308.1 GCA_011390235.1 Desulfotignum sp. | reverse complement strand
TGGTGAATCCGGTCCACCAGGGCCCCTTCGTGGTTGGACTGGAAAAAATACAGGGACAGCCCTAAGCGTTCTGCTGCGGCTGTCAGTTCCCGGTTTATCTTATCCAGGGTATGGGAGCCGTAAATACCCGGCTCCCGTTTTCCCAGCATGTTCAGGTTGGGACCGTTGATCACAAAAATATCAGGCATTGGCAGCTGCGGTGAATCCCAAATCAAACGCCTTGAGATTCACATCCAGAAAGGCCGGTTTGACCCGGCGTTTGACAGCCTCTTCCACAACCTTCCGGTCAAACCCCAGGGCCCCGGTCTGGACCAGGGCACCCACCAGCACGATATTAACACTCATGGGGCTGCCCGCTTCCTTTGCCAGGGACATGGCATCAATGGCCACCAGTCCGGCGGTCTTGGCTGTGATCAGTTTTTTGATCTCCTCCACATCCGGGTAGGTGCCCATCCCCACAGACACGGTAAAGGGCGGCACAGGGGCTGTATTGGTGATCACCCGGGTATCTTTGCTGCACCGTTTGATGGCCCGCAGGGTTTCCGCCGGCTCGAATCCCACCAGGATGTCGGCTTCTCCGTCGGAAATAATGGAGCTTTGGGCATCTCCGAATACAATGGCGGATTCCACTACGCCCCCCCGCTGGGCCATGCCGTGAATTTCACTCATGCGTACCGGTACCCCGGCAAGCAGCGCGGCATCCCCGAGGACCTTGGATGCCAGAAGGTTACCCTGTCCACCGACGGCTACAATAATCAATCTGGTTGTTTCCATATGTTCAATATCCTTGTATTTGGGGTTATTCCTTCAGAGGACGGATGGCATTCTCCGGACAGATCTGGGCACAGACGGCACAGCCCACACAGGTGTTGGCATCGATGGCCACCCGGTTGTTTTCGTCCAGGTAAAAAGAAGGGCAGGCAATGGTGGTGATGCAGTCCTTGTGGTCCTTGCATTTGGCCGATACCACGAAGGGCCGGAAAGTCTTCAGTTTCAGGCTTTTGGCATACAGGGCACAGGGTTCCTGGGAGATAATCACGGACACCCCCTTGAAAGCCAGGGCTTCTTTGATGGTGTCTATGCTCTTTTTTACCTTGAAGGGCTTGATAATGGAGACATGTTCAACCCCCAGGGCCCGGACCAGCTTTTCGATATTGATCCGTCCGTGTCCGGACAGACCGAACAACTCCATGTCCACGCCGGGATGGGGCTGATGCCCGGTCATGGCAGTGATATCGTTCTCCAGGATGACCAGAGTAAAATTGTGGTTGTTGAACACGGCATTCACCAGGCCGGTGATGCCGGAATGAAAAAAGGTGGAATCCCCGATAAACGACACCACTTTCTGGTCCGTGGCTTTACCGAATCCACCGGCCGAGCTCACTGAAGACCCCATGCAGATCACAAAATCCCCCATGCTCAACGGGGGCAGAAATCCCAGGGTATAGCAGCCGATGTCTGTGGGATAGATCACATCCATGTCTTTGGCTGCCTGCTTGATCTCATAAAATGTGGCCCGGTGTGAACACCCGGAACACAGATTCGGTGGCCGCATGGGAATTTCCGGCACATCCGAGTTGTCCACAGCCGTTTTCGGGGTATAGGAAACATTGAAAAACGCGGCCATTTTTTCCCTGACCATGGCCGGGTCATATTCAAACAGCCGGGAAAACAGATCCTCGGATTTGCCTTTGATGGGAATGGTGATTCCCTGTTCCTGGGCAAAGGCCTTGACCGCCTCTTCCATGAAAGGTTCTCCTTCCTCCACTACCAGCACTTTTTCACACCCGGCCAGAAATGCCTTGATTTGTTTTTCGGGCATGGGGTTGGAAAATCCCAGGCGCAGGATTCTTGCACGGCCTGTCAGTCCCAGGTCCCTGACTGCATCTTCAGCGTAATGAAAACTCACCCCGTTGGCAATGATACCCAAAGGCCCCTCTCCCTGAACGAAATTAAACGAAGAGGTTTCAGACAGCTGGGCCGCGTTTTTGAGTCTTTCCAGCAACTTGACATGCAGCCCCCTTGACACAGCCGGCACGGTGACGCAGCGCTGGGGATCCCGGACAAACCGGCCTCTGGTTTTTCTATACGTCATTTCCCCGAAAGTGACAAATGCGCTGGAGTGGTTGATGCGGGTGGTGGTGCGCATGAGCACCGGCTGTTTCAGGGACTCGGACAGATCGAACGCCGCCCTGATCATCTCCTTGGCTTCCGCCACGGACGAAGGCTCGAGCATGGGCAACCCACCGAACTTGGCATAATACCGATTGTCCTGCTCATTCTGGCTGGAAAACATGGCAGGATCATCTGCACTGAGAATAACCATGCCGGCGGTCACCCCCACATAGGCCAGGGTCATCAGCGGATCCGCCGCCACATTGACCCCCACATGCTTCATCATGCAAAACGTGCGAAGACCGGAGTTGGCAGCGGCTGCCGCCACTTCCAGGGCCACCTTTTCATTGGTGCTGTACTCAAAATAGAGGTCTGATTCCCGGGACATCTGGAAAAGGTTCAAAGAGATTTCAGATGAAGGGGTTCCGGGGTAGGTGGTGGCAAAAGCCACACCGGCTTCCACAGCCCCCCTTGCAATGGCTTCGTTTCCCAGGAGCATGATTTTCTCGCCCGGGCTGTCCTGTAAAAGTTTGTGCATTGGTCCTCCTTATTTTTGGCGTGAATTACGCATATAGCTTTTCCGCAGTTGCAAGGGAAGCGGCATACCCCTTGAACCCGTCAAGATCTTCACACGACTGTATGGCACCGGAAGCAAAAAATCCTTCCACCATGCTTTTTTCCCCATGGCGGATCAACCCCATGAACAGCACCGGTATCAGGCTGATATTGGATTTTCCGGTTTCCACAGCAAATGCTGATGGCTGGGCCGACTGGTACACGGCGAAAAGCGGGGTGGATACCGGCATAATCTGAACAATTTCAGGGTGATGGTTATGGGAATGGTCATGGCTGTGGTTGCACATGGATGGCACCTCTCAATTTAGCTCGTGGTTGTGTTTTAATGGCAGATC
>JAABSS010000307.1 GCA_011390235.1 Desulfotignum sp. | reverse complement strand
AGAAACCGCCAGAAAGCTGCCTGCCGAATGTAACCGTCGATTTCCGAAACAGGTGCCACCACAGCCACGGACCAGATCCTGGTGGACATGCCGGATATGGTAATCGGACAATAGGCGATCAGCTTTTCAATTTTGCCGGTAAATCCCCGGTGCCACCCGGCGGTATAGGATCCGGTGCCGGTGTGACCGGCCAGCATATGGTTTTCCTGGATAAAGTTGATGGAATGATGGGTCAGGCCGGGGTCTCTTTTTTCTCTTGCAGAAAATGCGCTTTTGCCGATGAACTGGGTGAAGGGATGGTAAAGAAAGGTGCCTTTATCGTCAATCACCCAGGCATATCCGGTACTGCCGGAACGGACGTCATCCAGAAACCGGCCCAGAAAGCGGCTGATATCCAGTTCGGCAATCAGAATTTGATCTGTTTCCGCCAACTGGAGGGCCATCTGTACATGCATGCTGCCGGATTGGTACATCGGATCACAAAAAGATATGCTTGATGCTTCAGGTGAGAATGCAAAAGAGGGCGGCAAATCTGGTCCGGGTAAACGGATTTGCCACTGGCGGGGATAGCCGAAGGAATGAACCTGCGGCTGATCAGGCAGCCGGATATTGATGCGGAAAACACTTTTTTCCAGTAACCGGGAAAACAAAGGCTCCAGGGCGGGCTGGGCTGTTAGAATCCGACCGTTTTCCCGGGAAAGGATATCTCCGGCGCGCACCAGTTCCCTGCCGATGAATGACAGCTCCGACTCCACCTGACGTCTGATGTGCCGGGCAATGACCATCTGTTGATCATTGAATTGTTTTTTTGCCATATTACCAAGATGCCGAGCAGCCCGCATATCCAGCCAGGCACTGACCCCCAGACAGAGCACGGTGGCTATGACCACACCGATGAGCACCTTTCGGGCATTTCGATTTCCCTGAAATATGTTCAGAAGATATTCAGACCGGTTTATCAATGTTTTCAGGTGTACCAATTTGGATCGTGCCTCTCATTCATACATGGTTTCTGGTGCACGGCCAACGATTACCACCCCAAATGTTTCACGCCCCTGATCCATTCATTGAAACGGGGCGCGAAACAGCAAAAATGAGTTGAAGACGCTTCTTTCGGAGAGTTTTCCGAAAGGCAGGATCACTCGACAGGCAGCATACCCCTTTCTATGATCAAGGTCTTTCCCTTGTCGGATTTGATGAAATCCGCAAAAACCTTCACAGTGCCGGCAGGCTCCCCTTTGGTCACCAGATGGAACATCTGATAAAAGGGGTAATCGGCATCGCCGGGTTTAGTGCCGTCGATCTGCACCACCTTCACTTTGGGATGGGTGATCTGTGCGCCTCTTGAGATAAAAGACACGGCACCCGGAGGCAGAGATTCGATCGCTTCCAGCACCCGGGTGGAGGTGTAGGTCATGTAATCATAATGTACATCGTTGTGACGTATGACTTGACGTCTGAAGTTTTTATGGGCCCCGGTCTGTTCCCCGGGCACCACTAAGGTGACGGAAAGATCAGGTCCGCCCACCTCTTTCCAGTTGTCGACATTTCCTGAAAATAGCATCTGAAGCTGTTCGGTTGTCAAAGTATCCACAGGTGTGGATTTATGGGTGATTACTGCCAAAGGATCTTTGGCAAACGGAATTGCAACAAGTCCGAAATCTTTTTCCCGCTGGGACAAGGGCCGGACCGAAGTTGCCACATCTGTCATATCCTGCAACAAGCGATAAACGCAAGACTGGGATGATGCCACAAACAGGTCGACGGTAATGCCCGTGTCCTGGGTAAAAGTTTTCAGACTGGCATTTTCAAATGCTTCATATACCTGGGCTGAAGCACTGTACCGCAGCACCTGGTCGGCTGAAGCACTTATTATGGACACATTGAGAGATAATACCAGAAACAAGACACACATTAAACATGATGCACACAATGATTTTTTCATGATCGTTCCTCCATAGTTAGTAATTCAGTTATCCGGGTTTTAGACAAAAACCAAAACCTTTTTTTGCCTGTTTTGATTCTTCACCATTTCAATTTATGTGCCAGACACTGAAAAACGTTCTGAATTATTATAACTAACTGTATTAAAATAAATATTTTAATATTTCTTTCGTATCCGTTTCAGGATTATCCAGGTCATGTGTTCGGTTGAAAAAATCATCTCGTCATGTTTTTTTTCCGTCCGTAAAAAAACATGACGGGATGATTCAGTAAAATTTCTATTTAGAAAAAAAGGGAGGATTCAGCCCAATCAATAGGAGCGATTTTGCTTTTGGTCGGCTTTGGTTCACCGAGTGTCAAAATAATACATGCCTTCGTTGCTGCTCCCGTCCGCAGATATCTCAGGGGGTTCGGCGTAAGCGTCTCTGGCGATTTTACCAAGCTTGGCCAGCCGGTCCAGGGATTTTCTGAAATCGTTGATATCCGCCATGAGGTCTTCCAGTGACGTATCCACGTGTTTCGGATTCTGTTTCAGATCGCTCAGATTTTCTTTCATTAGGCCGATAAAGGAGAAATAGGTCTGAGCCAGGTTGTTGATGGAGTCTGCTAGTCCTTTCATGGTCCTTCGATAGGTTTCGATCTCTTTTTTATGGAGGGTGACAGTGATATCGTGAATAATTGCCTGATAACTTTCAAGATCCCCGGTATCCCCGTTTTTTTTAGC
>JAABSS010000306.1 GCA_011390235.1 Desulfotignum sp. | reverse complement strand
TCACGGATTTTTCCGGAAACAGTTTTGATTCGTATGGGGTAATCAGTAATCTCTCCATTCGTCTTGATTTGACGGACCACGTATGCCCGCTGCTTTAGATCCAGATAATGGTCATTAATATTAGCGGCCAACGCCTGCTCCAGGTCTGTTAAGCCGAACAGCTTGATCCCGGCAGGATTGATCTGCTGGAATCGGCCTTCAGGGGTGACGATGAATATGGCGTCGGTGGCGGTTTCAATCATGTTACGGTACC
>JAABSS010000305.1 GCA_011390235.1 Desulfotignum sp. | reverse complement strand
CGGATGCCCGCCAGAAGTGATGTCTTGGGCATAAATTTATAAAAAAGGGTCAGGCCCAGGGAGTTGTCATTTCTGTCCCGGTATTCAACTATGGCATCTTTATAGTTGATATCATAATTGGCATAATTGAGCTGCACCTTGACCTTGTTGGAGTCACTCTCATAGGTGGTGATAAAATCAAACAGATTGTCCTGGTACCGGAACAGCCTGTCCACTATGCCGTTGCCGGCGATTTCTTCCCTGTCATGGAACAGGTCGATGACATCAAATGACAGACCGGAATTTAAATTGTATTGAAACAGTCCCTCTGCCGTATGGTTGAAGTGATCGTGCTGAGAATTGTTCCCATACAAAACCAGCTCAGGGGAATATAAGGCATAGAGCTGATACCGTCGTGTGGCTTCCGGTTTGATGCGGCCCAGCTTCAGGCCCCCGGAGGAGGTGGTGTCTGTATCAATAGCCAGCAGCTTTTCCCGGTTGGCTGGCAGGGCCACCCATATGCCCGGAGCGATGGTGGTGACCCAGTCGTTTTCTGTGTTCTGGTTGGTGGCAAACACATTGTCAGTGTGCAGGACCTGGAAACTCACAAAAGGGTGCAGCCGCCCCCCCTGCCTGCCGAAAATATCCGCACCGATGCCGGCATCACCTGAACGGCTGTCATCAGCAGTCTGCCCTCCGGGGATGCGTGCTTCTCCGGTCTGGCCCATGGGAATATCACCCTTCCGGGACTGGCCCGGAAGAACAGGTGTCTGCTGCGGCTGCCCCTGGGAACCGCCGGGAACCTCCGATTGTACAATAAGAACGGGATGCCGTGGCATCGTATCGGTCACCATAATGTCACCTGCCCGGGCACCAGTCGTGGCCACACCCATGATCATGAGCAGCAGTACCACCAGGAGACATTTATGATTTTCCATGTGAAATCCTTTGCAAAACGGGGTCAGGCTTGCGTTATTGTCGTTATCTACCATAGCCTTAGTGGAGATCCCATGACAGCACAGATAATGCCAATAACGCAAGCCTGACCCCTCACAAGTACAAAAAAACTTGGTCATCAAGTTATAGCATTTCAGAATATCACCATATGGCCGGTGAAATATCCTGGAACAATATCCCCTGAACAATGGCCCTGTCAACAAAAAAACGCCCCACACTTAATGTAACAGGGCGTTTTTGGAGAAGACCACTTTTTTTCAGCAGGTAAAGTTTCAGCGCACGCCAATCAATTGGCAATTGACCCGGCAGAAAAAGTTTTTATCGGCGTATCTCCACCCGGAATTATTGTCAGGGGCATTACAGCCTCTGTATAGGCCAGCCCTGTCTGATTAATGCACTGGGACTGGGTAATTTCATCGCGCTCATACACAGGTTCGCCCAAAGGTGTTATGGCCTCCGCAGCCGCACGGGCAACGATCTGTTTTTGTATCCCGGCTTCCGTGGCACACATGCACACCTGGTCCAGACCCACTTCACCGCCGTACCCGTAAAGATGCTTGATGGTCAGGTAGGGATTGTATTCCAGATCAACAGCGATCTTTAACGCCTCACAGGGTGATGCCTTTTCTTCCATCGCCTGAATAATGGCTTCTTCCAACACGGTTTCTTCTGCCGGGGTGTAAGCCAGCCCTTCTGCCTGGCGCTGCTCTGAAGCTTGTTTGCCTGCCTGCAGTTTCTCTATATATTCTTTTTCCCAGGCACTTGCGGGCCCGGTCCAGAACATCATCACCAGTGTGAACACCAGTGCACCAAAAATTGCCATTATTCTCATTTCGAACCATCCTTTGCCGGGTTTAAAATGCACTGCACTAAAAATCCGTTTGCAGATCATTGTATTAAATAATTTCGTTAACCTGCGATTAGAGCAATTAATGTGCCACTACGATTCTAATGAAAATCTTTCTATCTTTTTTTCCAGATCTTTCAACTGCTCAAGCAGATGCATGGGATTTTGTTTTTTTCCGTCCCCATAGGGGCTGAAGGCAATGCCGGTCCGATAGCGAAAGCTTTGCTCCGGATTTTTTGCAATCCACCGGACTTCGGCCCGCAGCACAAATTCCTGATCATTTTGCGGCATCACCAGCTTCACCATGAGTTCTGTTCCCGCTTCAAACCGCTGGTCGCACAGAAACAGGGCACCGCCCCTGCTCATGTTGATAACCGGATAATAGTTGTCTGAATATGCGCCTTCTCCAAAAAACCGGGGCATAACCTTATAATAGAGCACTGTGCCGGGAATGCTGAATCTGTCACAACTGCGTTTTTTCACTGATAAATCTCCCATGAATACTGCAAGATCCTTGCTTCATATCATTGTAGCGAAGTCTTGTTTGCATGACATTTAAGGGTATGCGCTATGACAAAATATGTCATCATATGTCCCCGGAAAAACTTGCTGCATATCCCGATATTTTTTATACCAGCATTTTTTTAGTTATTGTGGTTTTTCCTGGTCAGTATTTCCAGGATAATTGTGAATAAATTTACATAATTTATGCCATTTTTTTCCGTTTTTTGAGAATAAAAATTCACACTTCCAGTATTTTTTATCACATATCTCAAAAGGGGAACATACTTTTTCTCCACCA
>JAABSS010000304.1 GCA_011390235.1 Desulfotignum sp. | reverse complement strand
AAATAAAGGTATTTTATTTTCGACAAATGTTCAATCGATTTTTCATGACACATGGATCGGATCAAGTTAGGCTGGCAATTTAAACCGTGGCTGGGTATAATACCCTGCATGACGCTGTCCCATTCAAAATATTACCATGTTGCAGGTATCACGATCAAGGTCAGTTCGGACCGTGCCATGGGCCCGGAAACTTTTCATCCCAAGCTTTCAGTTTTTGAAACCAAACCTGCTGCCAGACCGGATGTTCTGCTCCACCACCACTTTTTTCTGCCTGACACCCGCACAGACATTTTTGTACCGGAAAACATGATATATAAGAAATTTTCCTGGGAAATTTACCGGAAACACACGGACTGGTATTATAAATTCATCCCATCCACTTCCACAGACTCGGCATATACCGTATATGCGGTATTCAATGACCGGCACACCAGAGGCA
>JAABSS010000303.1 GCA_011390235.1 Desulfotignum sp. | reverse complement strand
GGCATTTGCCAGTCCCCGGCATGCCACTGCCGGCCCTGGATGCCGCAAACGCTGACCCCGAGCAATCCGGGATCCTGGTTGGACAACTCCGGGATATACGCGGCAACATGCCCTTGACCGCACCAATGACGGTTTTTTTGAACACCCTGTTCCAATTTTTGTTGCAGATGTTTCATGCTCTTATGTCTGATTGAAAGGGACTATTTCGTCACCTGTCCGGCCCGGACAACTCGGTGGATAAAATCCAGTTTTTTCAGAACCAGCGGCGAAAGGACAAATGGATAGGCATGGTCATGGCCCATGCTCCGGTTCAGGCTGTTCAGGGCAAAACTGACGGGCAGCCAGTGCTCGGTGAGGACCTCAAACCGGTCCTGCTGATAGGGATCAAAGTCCAGACTGACATCCAGTTCTTCATTCCCCTTCACCATGGGGTCCACCTGGATGCCAAATTGATGGGCCGTTTCCAGCGTATCTATAATATGCAGATAATGGGCCCAGGTCTCCGCCCAGTCCTCCCAGGGATGGCTGGCGGCATAGGCACTGACGAACCGCTCCTGCCAGTCCGGGGGCGGGCCATCCTGGTAATGCCGTTCCAGGGCCTGGGAATAGTCCTGGGTATCGTCACCGAACAATTCCCGGCAGGGACCGAGCCATTCCGTGTCCCGGATCAGCCGGTTCCAGTAATAATGACCGCTTTCGTGACGAAAATGCCCCAGGATGGTGCGGTAATGTTCATCCATGGCCGCCTGCATTTGTTCCCTGGCCACAGGATCGGCTTCTGCGATATTGATGGTGATCAATCCCTCATCATGGCCCGTGATCACCCTGCCCCGATCACTGAAGGCAGGATCGGCATCCGCCAGAAAATCAAACCCCAGCCCGTCGGCATGTGAGCTGAGGGGTTCCACGGGCAGCCTCAGTCGCAAAAGACTGAACACCAGCCGGCGCTTTTCAATTTCCAGTCTGTGCCAGAGGGTCAGGTTGTTTTCGGTCTCCAGGTTGGGGATCGTTCTGTTCAAGCGGCAGGCCACGCAGAGAGACTCTTCAGATTCCGCCGGCACCATCCAGTTGCAGACATTGTATTCCGCATAATTGGCACATTTGCGAAAGGCTGATTGACGGCCGGGATCCGGCAGCCGGTCACAGTCGTGATCATCCGGTACGGAGATGACTGACAGGTGCATGGCATCCGTTAAAAAACCCAGCTGAGCCCCACAGCGCACGCAGGTGGTGTTTTCAAAATACAGCAGATTGCCGCAGCAGTCACAGGTAAAAAGCTTCATGATACCTTTTCCAATCGATATCCACACACGCCCAAAGGGAAATCCTTTTGGGGTCAACCATCGGTTTTACAAAATCTAAATCTTATGATTATATGAATCAAAATCAGTTTCTGTCAACTTGAATATAAAACTGAGACTTGATCTATGCAATCTGCCTGACCTTGCTTTAGGCGAGCGTCTGTTTTTTTGTATTTTTGTACATTGCCGGCAGAGTATGGTTGGAATATAGGGACCAGACACTGGTATCGACGATGACCTTCATGAACGACGTCTCTGCTCTTTATAATCATATTCCGGATCGTATTCCACAGTCCCGAACATCGAAAGGATCTTTTCCTGCTCTAAATTTTGTATATATTCAAGGAGCGCTTTTGAGACGGCGGCCTTTTTTGTTTTATGGCCTCCGAGCCTGACCGCCTTTTGAATCAGTTCGTCATCGATTTGTAAGTTCGTCGCCATAACGATCACCTCCCTTGAATTCACACATAATATTACACAATAATTTGTGTGAATTAAAGACAATATGATTGCCAAAGGATTTTCCTGTCTGAATTACAATGCCGAATAGACCAGGATTGTCTCAGAATCCTCAGGGCGCCATGGCCTGGCCCGATAAAAAAATCATACCTGTGAAAAGCCGCGGGCTTCCGGTTAAAGTCTATTTTCAACGGTCACCGGGGTGTATCCTCTGGGCAGGTGAGCGGTTCCTAATACACAGGGTAGTTCGGCGGCCTGGGCAATGTCTTGTGCAATTTTTTCAATATGGTCGCAAAATCCGCCCTGGCTGTTGTCCCAGCCTTTTCCTGTTTTTTTGGCAAAGCTGCAGGTACAAAGGTGAATGACGTCGGCACCCTTTGACTTTAAAATTTTACCTAAGTTGGCAACATTGTCTCCCGGGCATCTGCAGGTAAAGACCCCGGCCGGGGTGCATTCATCATAGGCGCTGAAGCCCTGGGCCGAATTCATCATCGTATTAAAACAATTGGTCAACGGACATGTTTCTTCATTTTTTTCGCATCGGATAATCGCGATTCTGGTCATCTGAACCTCCTCGTTATTCACCTTTATCAATCATCAAAAGGATTGGCCGGAAATTTTTACGAAAAAAAGAGAGCAAGGTTTATACCAAAAAGAAATATTAAATAATGACAGATAGTTACATACAAGCAGCCTGTGAATATTCTAAAATTCTCCTCTAATGGTCGCAAAACTGCAACTTTCCTTCAAAAAACTGCTTACTTTGGCTGAAAAATCACATGGGGCTTGGCTTAGTCGATGGATACTGGGTGGCGGATCTGATCGACAACGGTGAGATCATTCCGATTACTACCGATCAGCCGCTTATCATGAACCGGATCTCCATGATGCGCCTTCAGGGCAAAGCCATGTCAGCATTGGAAACGATATTTCTCGACCGTTTTCAGCAGCATATGCAGCAACAGGCATGGACCCGGCGGGTGAGGTATTTAGTGATATAAAGTGGCATTTTTCTCCTGTTCCGCCGCCAGAAGCGTCGCACCATAAGCGCCTGCCAGCTGGGGTTCGGACGGAATCCGGATCTCCCGGTCCAGTTTGCCGGCCAGCAGTTGCACCATGCAGGGATTTTTGGCCACCCCGCCCGTGAACACGATGGGCCCGTCCGAAGATACCCGGTTGATCATGCCCGCAGCCCTCCGGATCACACTGGTGTGCAGCCCCCGGGCGATCTCTTTGCGGTCTTCGCCTTTAGCGATGAGAGAGGTGACCTCGGATTC
>JAABSS010000302.1 GCA_011390235.1 Desulfotignum sp. | reverse complement strand
CTGATGAAACAGGCAGGCCGGTACTGCACATGCACATGGCCTGCGGCAGGGGGGATGCCACCGTCACCGGGTGTATCCGCAAAGGGGTGAAAGTCTGGCAGGTGATGGAGGTGGTCATCCATGAACTGGCCGGCGCTGCCGGGGTGCGCAAAAAAGACGACGCCACCGGATTTGCCATGCTGGTTCCTTGAATGTTTTTGGGGATCCGGGATCAATGGTCCGGCCCCCATGGCTGACAGATGAGGGTTTGCATGTATGGGTGCAAGCAAAAAGCGCAGCCGAAATCTGCGGCTGCGCTTGTGGGACAGTGCGCTTATGGGCCGATGTGTGTGGGCCGGAAATGTTTCCGGTCAGATCCTGGTGGATTGATCACACCTGCATTTAGTTGCGGCTGATCTATCTTGCCTGGATCTCCAGGTTGTTGAAAAAATAGCTGATTTCAAAGGCTGCGGTTTCCGGGGCATCAGATCCATGCACCACGTTTTTTTCGATGTCCGTGGCATACTCGCGTCTGATGGTACCCTCTTTTGCTTCCTTGAAATTGGTGGCACCCATGAGCTTGCGGTTTTTTGCGATCACATCTTCGCCTTCCAGGACCATGACCACGATGGGACCCGAGGTCATGAAATCGGTGAGGCTGTCGAAAAAGGGGCGTTCTTTGTGCACAGCATAAAATCCCCGGGCCTGGGTTTTGGTCAGCTGGAGCATTTTCATGGCAGCGATTTTGATGCCTGCTGTTTCAAATCGGTTGATGACATCACCGATAACGTTTTTTGCAACCCCGTCGGGTTTGATAATGGACAATGTTCTTTCCACGTGCAGTTTTCCTTTCTGTATATTTTAAAGTATCTGGTGTAACAGGGTCGGTGGCTGAGTATGCAGTACAGGACCCCATAAATATTATGATACTGCCTGAACAGGGTTGAAAAAATACCACATCCCTGTATTATAAGTCAATATGATGGCGCATTCAGATATTGTGAAAATCGGTGTAACAGGATCTGCAGGGTCTGGAAAAAGTCTTGCTTTAAAGGCATTTGCATCCCTGGGCCTGGTGACCCTGGACTGTGACCAGATTGCAAGACAGGTGGTGGCCCCCGGACAAAAAGGGTATGACGGGGTGAAGAAACTTTTCGGCCCACAGGTGGTAACACCTGATAAAACCCTGGACCGGCCCAGAATGCGGCGCATGATGATGGACAGGCCAGAACTGCGCCGGCAGCTTGAGGCCCTGCTTCATCCGCTTATTTTTGAATCATTGTTCAGGCAGATGGCAGCTGCGGATTATGGCCCGGAAAAAGCCTGTGCTGTAGAAGTGCCCCTCTTGTTTGAAACAGGCATGGAAAAAAAATTTGATGTTGTGGTTGTGGTGGCAGCCCCTGAAGATGAACTTGCCCGAAGAATTGCGGAAAGGGACAAGGTGGGTCCTGCAGAGGCAAAAAAAATTTTGTCTTTGCAGATGGACCAGGAACAAAAAATAGTGCAAGCGGATTATGTGATTCAAAATCAGGGAATGCAGGGTGAAGTCTTTGAATCTGTTGCCGATCTGTATGCTGAAATCAAAAAAGAGTTCTTGACAACAAAAAATTAATGCACTATTAGTCAGAACGTTATCCAGAAAATACCAGCCATCTGTCTGCATTTTTGTAAGTGTTTGAAATTTCCAGACTATCGAACGGTAACCCGTATAAACACAATTGATCCTTGCCAGTGATCCGTGAAAACCGATTAAAAAATACCAAAACAAAAACCATGCCGGCATTCAGAAAAAATATTAACATTTGGGAGCACGAATGAATCTTGTAGACCTTAACAAAATGAAAATCAGTGAGCTGACCAAGCTTGCAAAAGAAAACAATATCAAAGGGATCGGCGGATTAAAAAAACAGGAATTGATTTTTGCACTGCTCCAGGCCAACATAGAAAAAAGTGGCCAGGTATATGGTGAAGGCACCCTGGAAATTCTGCCGGATGGATTTGGTTTTCTGCGGGCTCCGGGATACAATTATCTGCCCGGTCCGGATGATATTTATGTTTCACCTTCCCAGATCCGGCGGTTCAATCTGAGAACCGGGGATACCATCTCCGGCCAGGTGAGGCAGCCCAAGGATTCAGAAAGATATTTTGCTTTGCTCAAGGTGGAGGCGGTCAATTTCCAGAGCCCGGAACTGGCCGCGGAAACCATTTTGTTCGATAACCTGCTCCCCCTGTATCCGGAGCGGAAAATGAATCTGGAGGCGGAATCAGACAACTATTCCATGCGGGTGATTGATCTGATGTGCCCTGTGGGATTCGGCCAGCGGGGGTTGATTGTTTCCCCGCCCAAGGCAGGAAAGACCATGCTGCTGCAGAATATTGCCAATTCCATGATCGCCTCCCACAAAAGCATTGTTCCCATGATTCTTCTTATTGATGAACGCCCTGAAGAGGTCACGGACATGACCCGGTCCGTGGATGCGGAAGTGATCAGTTCCACCTTTGACGAGCCTGCAGAACGCCATGTGCAGGTGGCGGAGATGGTGATTGAAAAAGCCAAGCGCATCGTGGAGCAGGGCCATGACGTTGTGATTCTTCTGGATTCCATCACCCGCCTGGCCCGGGCCTACAATGCGGTAATGCCTCCGTCCGGAAAAATTTTATCCGGTGGTGTGGATTCCAATGCCCTGGACCGGCCCAAACGGTTTTTCGGCGCTGCCCGGAACATTGAAGACGGCGGCAGTCTTACCATCATTGCCACAGCCCTGGTGGACACGGGCAGCAGAATGGATGAGGTGATTTTTGAAGAATTCAAGGGCACCGGCAACATGGAGCTGGTTCTGGATCGAAAACTGGCGGACAAGCGCGTGTTCCCGGCCATTGACATAAACAAGTCCGGCACCAGAAAAGAAGAGCTGCTGCTGAATCCCATGACATTGAACCGGGTCTGGATCCTGCGAAAATTGCTGTCCAGCTTAAATTCTGTGGACAGTATGCAGTTTTTACTTGAAAAAATGCAGGGAACAAAGGATAATAAAGAGTTTCTGGAATTAATGAATTCTTGAGCA
>JAABSS010000301.1 GCA_011390235.1 Desulfotignum sp. | reverse complement strand
TGTCAATGCCGAAGGGGCAGTACATGGCGCAGCGTTTGCACACATTGCATTCCAGATGGGATATGCGCACCGCCTCCCGCAAAAAATCTTTGGACACGTTTCCCTTTTTTGCCAGCATCTCCCAGATGGTGTTTTTCACCTTGGCTGCCGGCATAAAATGCGGATCACGGTCATTGGACAAAAAATAGCTGCAGGCATCAGCACACAGGCCGCAGCTCATGCAGGTTTCCACATAGGCCTTGAACCTGGGTCCGGTTTCTTTTTCCAGCACCTGGTTGATGGTATTTCGGATCCGCTCCGGGGTCAGTCTTTCCAGACCTGCTTCAACAGCTGGATCTGTGGCTTTTTCTTTTTTGGGATCTGTTGTTTCTTTTGGTTTTTCTGTCATGGTATTATCCTGTGTCTGCATTGGTGTTTCCTCCTACCAGTCCCGGGCGTGTCTGACATGGCCGAATTCCGATCCCATATAGGCCCGGGTCAACGGTGCTGTGAGCATATGGGAAAGCCGGGAAAACGGAATAATGATCAGCATCAGTTCCCCGGACAAAACATGGGCCACTGCCATCCACCTGTAGGCAAACCACTGGTGATAGGCCAGAAATCCTGTGACAAAAGGCAGGGCCACTATGGCAATCATCAGGTAATCGCCTGGCCTGGTCAGGTATGCAACCTCGGGCACCATCTGCCTGCGCACCACAAAAAAGAGCAAGGCTGCAATCACCACCAGGGTCAGCCAGTCTGCGAGACTGTCGTTGAGTGCCGGCCAGGAGATCTGAAATGCCTCATTGATCAGAACAATATGGGATGCCAGAAACAATGGGACCACAAACAAAAGGATGTGAAACAGATAGGAAATCGTGTAATACACCGGCCGCAGCCGGGTGCTTTTGGGAAAAAACGGCACCAGCCAGGCCCCGATGGACCGCAGGCTGTGTTTCAAAGTCATATATGAAAAAATATAAGGCTCTTTTTGCCGCACTGACTGAACAATGCCGATGAATTTAAATAAGAGGCCCCCCACAAAGATAATGGCCGATATCCAGACCATGGGCCCCATGATAAAGGCGATAAAGCTGTTCATTGCATACTCCTTTGAAAAATTTTTTCTGCTGATACCGGGCTATAGTTACACACGGAAGATCTGCCGTTTATAC
This sequence comes from Desulfotignum sp., assembly GCA_011390235.1. The sequence goes on along the minus strand of JAABSS010000301.1, from coordinate 1,892 downwards.
ACCCCGTTTTCAATGGCCTTGAGCATCACCTGTGATCCGTCCGGACTGATGACCGGGTCTGCTATAAAGCTGAAACCCGAAGCTGTCACCCGCTTGTTGACCACCAGGTGGCAGGCGCTGTTTTTTTCCATGATCACTGCCACCACACTGCCGTCTTTGCTGATGCTGGGAATAAAGACTTTGTCCGCCCCCATCTGCCAGGGGGTCTGGTTGACCGCCAGATCCCATACACCTTTGTGTTTATATACCGCTGCCAGGCAGGACCCGTCCTGTGAAAAATGGATATCAGACACCATGGTATCCCAGGAGTGCTGCCACACCCTGTCATTCACCGCCACAGTCCAGCGGCCGTAAGGGGTGGATACGATGGCGGCAATATCATCCCCTGCCGGGGAAACCGAAAGATGCCACAGCTGGTCATAGGCACTGGCCCAGAAAGGGGCGTTGTTTTTGTACAATTTCCATTTGCCATTGATGCGCACCGGCGCCACCAGGGTTTTTTCATCAAGAAATGCTGGTTTCCAGGCTGATTCAAACCGGTTGTCCCAGATGGTATCATTCTGGAAAATGGTATAGGCTTCTCTGTCCACACGGACGGTACAGGCAATATTCTGCGCTTCTGCATCAAAACTGATATCCCAGGCATTTAAAAATCTTGGACCCAGTGCCTCACCGTTGCGGGCAACACAGAAAATCCCTTTTTTAAATGCATCCACATCAGCCGCAGTCATGGATTCCATCTGGACCACGGCCGCGGATGTCCCGTTGGGCGCCATTACCGCACCAGCCAGATTTTCATACCGGTTCTCCCAGGGCACATCATTTACAATGACCCCGTATTCGGAATCAGTTTGAAATGCAGCCCCGAGAAAATCACCATCCGGGCTCATTCTCATATCCCAGATAAAATCAGACCAGTTGGTCCATTGTGTGCCGTTCACATTCATGGTCCATTCTTCATCTTTGGCCACGAATGCGGCAAATGCATTGTCTGAAAAAGGGGTAAGGCACCATACCTTTTCATATTCATCTTCCCAGACCTCCCCGTTCACACAGACATTAAAAGCCATTTCATCCAGGTTCACAATGGCTGCAACGCGCTCCCCATCCCTGCTCACCCGGGGGGCCTGTACCCAGTTAAAGCGCGACTCCCATTCTTTAACCGGAATTTCTTTTACATCCGTGTGCCAGTCCCATGATGTTTTTTCTTCCATATTTCTCTCCGCATTCTTACATGGTTTTGTATGCTTGCCCTGTTATCCGGTTATTGTATGTTCAGGGTGTTTTATAACCGGTCAATTCATCAATAATTGTATCCAGCGAAGCCACGGTCAAAGGTTTTTCAATGTATCTGTCAATGCCGGCTTTCCGGATTTCCCCTATCAGTTCATCACTGATCAGGGTAGCCATGAGCACCCGAACCACCCCGGAACTATGGGTTCCCACCTGGTTTAAAAACTGAATGCCATCCATATCCGGCAGAAAATAATCACATACCACCACATCTATTTTCTGATATTTCAGGGAATTGAGCCCTTCTTCTCCTGATTTGAATATCAGAAAATGGGTGTGTCCATTGTCAAAAAAAAGCTTTAAAGAATCCCTGACAAGCGGATCATTATCCACAAACATGATCTGGGGTGATGAAACCCTGGGTTTTTTCATACGGCCTTTGCAAACCCCGCTGTAAAAAAAAATTGATACCTGCCCCCATATCAGAGCAGAAACCATGCCAGACAAAGACCAAAAAAAAATGCCTGTAAAAACAGGCATTTGATTTAAAAGCTTGGACAAAAATACGGATATTTTAAGGATTATTCAAAAAACCGTCTTGAACCATTCCAAAAATTCGCAAATTTTCTAATTCGCAAAACAGGACCAGAGGTTTATTC
>JAABSS010000313.1 GCA_011390235.1 Desulfotignum sp. | reverse complement strand
AAGTAAGACCGTTGTCCAGGGTGAAGCGGGTGACCCTATTCTGGAAACGGTCCAGGATATCCCCGGCTGACGCTGCACTGGGGAAAGATGAAAAAAGGATCATGATCAATAATGGTATCAGTTTCATGGCTGCCTCGTTTTTTCGTTGTTCATGCGCAATTGTATAGGGATTCTCTTGGGTTGGCGATGGGGTAGATCATGTAGTCCGGAAAAAAAAACAGCCCATCTATGATCTGGACATGCTGTAGGAGACCCGGGAAGTTATGGGGTTAAAAAATCGTTTAAATACAGGATTGACCTTATTGCTCCAGAGAAACCCGATAGATCATGATGGGAGTTGATCAACACGGCGGAAAAGGAGAACGCAATTGAATGGTTACAATCTGGAAAAGATATTTAAACCGGCATGTTCGAATTTTCCATTGACCTTGACGGATAAAAGAAAGGCATCCTCATGATGAAAGAGATGAAGCTGTCGAAAAATGCGATGAAAGTACTGGAAGCCAGGTATCTCCTGCAGGACCGGGATAACGGTACAACAGAGAAGCCAATGGATCTGTTCCGGCGGGTTGCCCGGCACGTTGCCCGGGCCGAGCATGAAACAGGCGGGTCAGGTGATGCGGAGCGCTGGGAAAGAATTTTTCTTGGGATGATGACCTCTCTGGATTTTCTTCCCAACAGTCCGACGCTCATGAATGCCGGCACCCCACTGGGACAGCTCAGCGCCTGTTTTGTGATTCCGGTGGAAGACACCATCGAAGATATTTTCGACGCGGTCAAACAGATGGCCCTGATCCAGCGCACCGGGGGAGGGACCGGTTTTTCGTTTTCAAACCTTCGCCCGAGAAACGCGCCGGTTTCCTCGACCGGAGAAAAAGCCGCCGGTCCCGTGGCGTTTATGAAAATATTTGACTGTGCCACCGCGCACATCAAGCAGGGAGGCAAACGGCGGGGCGCCAACATGGGAGTGTTGCGGGTGGATCATCCCGACATCCTGGAGTTCATCCGGTGCAAGAGAGATGACCGGGCATTCCAAAACTTTAATCTGTCGGTGGCCGTGACCGATGCATTTATGAAAGCGGTCAAGGCGGATAGAGATGTTGACCTGATCCCGCCGGGAAAAAAGTCTGGTACCACGCGGGTCCGGGCCGGAAAAATTTTTCAGGAAATCGTCCGGGCCGCATGGGAGACAGGTGATCCGGGCCTGCTGTTTATAGACCATATAAACCGGTCCAATCCGACCCCTCACCAAGGTGCCATCGAAGCCACCAACCCCTGCGGAGAAATACCGCTCCTGGGGTATGAATCCTGTACACTGGGATCCGTCAATCTCTCGAACATGCTGGCGCAGGACGGCCGCTCCATCGACGGGGAAAAACTGCTTTCCACGGTGGACCGGTCGGTCCGCTTCCTGGACAATGTCATTACCATGAATCAGCACCCCATCAGGGAAGCGGAAACCGCCACCTTAGGGAACCGCAAGATCGGTTTGGGGATCATGGGCTTCAGTGAAATGCTGATCCGAATGGGCATCTCATATGATTCTGACGCCGCTGAAAAAATGGGTGCCCGGATCATGTCCCTGATCAATGCGCAGGCGTTTTTGACATCCCACAGACTTGCCGACGAGCGCGGGGATTACCCCAACTGGCAGGGCAGTGTCCATGCCCGGAAAGGGATTCATATCCGCAATGCGGCACGCACGGCCATCGCCCCCACCGGCACCATCGGGATCATCGCGGACACCACCCCGGGCATCGAACCGCTATTCGCCCTGGCATACCGCCGGAATCACGTCCTGGAGGGTCGGAATCTTGTAGAGGTGAATCCGTTGCTGGATGAATTTGCCCGGCGCCATCACCTGGATGCGGATCACATCATCGAACAGGTTATGGAAAAGGGCAACCTCGAAAAGGTGGAAGATCTGCCCGGGAAGATGAAACAGGTATTTAAAACAGCCCTGGAAATTCCTGTGGAACGGCATCTCCTTATCCAGGCGGCCTTTCAGCGTCATGTGGACAATTCGGTGTCAAAAACCATCAACATGCCGGAAGCGGCTGCCCCGACAGATGTGGAAAAGGCCTACCGCATGGCCTGGGAACTGGGGTTGAAAGGGATTACCATTTACCGCTACGGAAGCAGATCGAACCAGGTCCTTCAGCTGGGCACTGAAGAACATTCCTATCAGTACGATCATGGTTCCAAATGTGACCCGGAAGAATGCCGGGTTTGATTTGAGATGTGGACAACGTCTGTATGTATCCAGGGTCCGTCGGTCAGCCATGTCCACGAGAATGCGCTCCCCGGCCTTTTCTGTCCCCAGGCCTCCCTGATTTCGGTTGGATTGTTTCCAACGATGACAGGATTGCCTGTTCGGGTGGGTGGGAAGGAACCCCTGGGAGGTCAGCCGCTTTCTGGGTTTTGATGCTTCTTTTCCAGATCGGCAATGGGTTTTTCGGAAAACAGATAATCGGTGAGCTCTTCGGCGAATGGTTTGTCGTTCCGACGAATCCATTCTATCAGCATGGCCGCGTGCTCCTTTTCTTCATCCCGGTTGTGGGCCAGGATGGCTTTGAGATCTGTGTCCCGGCAAATATCGATTCGCTGGTTGTACCAGTCCACTGCTTCAAGTTCCTCGACCAGGGAGATGATGGCTCGGTGCATGTCTTTGGTGTTTTCTGACAACTGTGAAAACGGTTCGTGTAAATTTTCATGGGCCATGGCGTTCCTCTTTTTCATTGAATTGTATGGTTCATGGTTTTTCATCATCTGCGCTGCAGGACAGATGCATGCTGTGCTTCAGTTTAATTTAAATCACGGATGCGGTAGACGGGACAATGGATGAAAGCGTGTAGTTTGCGATGGGAAATTCTGTATTACAGAGCTTTAACTTTTTTTTGAGCTTCAGTGTCTGGGTCTGTGGCGGCGACCCCGGTGGAGGGCATCCGTGATCCGTTCCGCGAGTTTGACCCTTTTTCCTGCCGGTCGGAGACCGGACCCCTTCCGGAAACCAGACGAGGCTGTGGCCGAGCCGAAGAACTGCAGCTGCGGTTTTCAGGGCGGAAAACACCGGTTACCAGACATCGGTTCACACGGAACAGTGCCGTGGCAAGTTTTACCACATCCGATTCTGACGTGCCGATCTGTGCGAAATCCGCCACCAGCAACGTTCTGACAGGCAAGGTTTTCGGTATTCCCTTGTCCGGTAAGATGGCCCGTGGCGGAAAGCGGCTCAAAGCCGTGCGTCTGGCCAGCGGTGACATGATTTCCCTGAGCCGCCGGGTGCGTCAGATTCTGGATGAGGCCGGGTTTGAACGGGTAAAGATTTTGCCAGCGGAAGCGTTGATGACTACAAGATCGACCGGTTCGTCAAAGAGGGCGCACCTGGGGATGCCTTTGGCGTGGGCACCCGCATGCCGGTATCATCTATTACAGGAACAGTCCGGCAAAATTACATAAATCCCCCCATGGCAGATTCTCCCGCAGATCAGTATCTTTATGTTGGAGATTGAACATAAAACGCAAAAGAGAGGTGAACCATGATCAGAAGTGTCAATGAAATTCTTGGATACCGGCTGACTGCCCTGGATCAGGATCTTGGAACCTGCCGGGATTTTCTGTTTGATGACCGCTGGTGGACGATCCGCCATATGCTGGCCGACACCGGGGGATGGCTGATCGGCCAAAAAGTGCTGGTTTCCCCGGTCATGATCGATAAGGTGGACTGGAAAACCCGCCACATTCTTCTGAATGTCTCCAAAGAACAGATCGAAAAATGCCCTGCCCCGGAGGAAGAAGAACCGGTCTCAAGGGAACATGAACGGAAAATGTCCAGGTATTATGGAATCCCCTATTACTGGACTCACGCCGGTCTCTGGGGGCATGCCGCCTATCCCTGGGCCCTGGAACTGGGTGTTTCAAAAGACTGGCCGGAACCGGACAAAGAGACCACGGAAACCGGGGAGTCAAACTTCTTGAGATCATTGAAAGAGGTGACCGGTTACGATATCAGGGCCAGTGACGGCAAGGTGGGCCATGTGGAGGATTTGATCATGGACGATAAAACCTGGGCACTGCGGTATGTGGTGGTGGATACCCGCAAGTGGCTGCCAGGGGGTAAAAAGGTGCTCCTGCCCCTGAAATGGGCTGGGTCGGTCAGCTGGGTGAAGGGGGAGTTCGAAATGGACCTGAGTAAGGCCGAGATCGAAAACGGGCCCGAATTTGATCCGGAAAAGCCGGTTAACAGGGAATACGAGGTCCAGGTATACGACTACTATGGCAGGCCATTTGATGCCAACATTGATAAAACCGCCCAGCAGCATATTGCCAACCCGTTTGTCTGAAAATCGTAAAAAATGCAGATACATGATTTACAGATATGCCGGGAATACCGGTTTGTGGAAGGCGAAGGCCCGCTTCATGCAGAGATCATGCTGGTGGGACAGAACCCGGGAAAAGAAGAGGACAGAACAGGCCGGCCCTTTGTGGGAAGGGCCGGCAAGTATCTTGACAAGGTGCTGGCACAGTCGGGAATGGTGCGGAAGGAAATCTATCTGACAAGCATTGTAAAATGCAAAACCCCTGGCAACCGCAAACCCACAAAACAGGAAATTGCAGTGTCCATTCCCTATCTGGTCAAACAAATAGAAGATATTGCACCGAAACTGGTTGTTCTCATGGGAAAGGCTGCCTGGCACACACCCAGAAACGGGGACCGGACCTATATTGAAACATATCATCCTGCTGCAGCAATGAGATTCCCGAAAATACAGAAAAAATTTGAAAATGATTTCAAAAAAATTGGGGAGCACCATGGAAATAAATCCGGAAAAAAAAAGGATGCTCAAAAGCGTCAGTAATTATGTCACACGATTTGTCACGGATCAGGAAGCCGGCACCCGGCAGGTGAACGCTATCCTGGATGCCATGGATACCGTGGACCGCAGGTTTTTTATAGACCACCATCCTTATGTGGATACGGCATTGTCCATAGGGCATGGACAGACAATCAGCCAGCCTTCCACTGTGGCCAGGGTCCTGATGCTGGCAGAACTGGCACCTGGTCATGATGTGCTGGAAATAGGTTTCGGCAGTGGATGGAATGCCTGTCTGATAGCTTACCTGGTATATCCGGGCAAAGTCATCAGCGCGGAAATAGTGCCGGAACTGGTGGAACTGGCAAGAAAAAATCTGGAAAAACTGAAAAAAAACATTGCTGTCAAAGATAAGCTGGACAATCTGGAGATCAAAAATGAAAACATATTCCAGAACCCCCATGGGAAATATGACCGGATAATTGCCACCGCCGGTGTCAGCCCTGATATGGTCAGCAAAATAGAAGATCTGGCCTACAAATCATTGAATGACAAAGGGATTATCGTATGCCCCTATCAAAGTGGGCCCATGATCATCATGAAAAAAGATCAGGGCGTGATAAGAACACAATTTACCCAAGAACAATATGCGTTTGTCCCTTTGATCATATAAGAGGTGAAACATGCCTGAACTGCCTGATGTGGCGGTTTTCAGAAATTACTGCCATCAGCATATACTGGATCGAAAAATTGCCCGTGTAACAGCCAGAAACAACAGGGTGATGAAATCAAGCCCTGCCACCTTGAGAAAACATCTGGAAGGCCGGGTATTCATACAGACCGGCAGGCATGGAAAATACCTGTTTCTTGTCACAGACACCAGGGAACTGGTGCTGCATTTCGGCATGACCGGCAGTGTCCGGTATATGGAAGATCCGGAGGATATCGAACACGCGCCTTTGATCCTTGATTTTGATGACGGCACCCGGGTTGCCTTTATCTGTGTCAGAAAGCTGGGTAAGGTGCTGCTCATTGAGGACCGGGAAAAATTCATAGAAAAAAACAAGCTGGGTCCTGATGCATACGAAATCGATAAAGCCCTTTTTCAAAAAGCCGTTGAAAAAGGGGGCAGTATCAAATCCCGGCTCATGAACCAGAAAAAACTGGCCGGTATCGGCAATATCTATTCAGATGAGATATTGTACCAGTCCGGCATCCATCCGGAAAAAAAAGAAGTGACAGAACAAGAGATTGACATCCTTTTTACCAGCATGCAAAGGATATTTGAGGTCTGTATAAGGCATAAGGCCGATCCGGACGAATTTCCCTCCAGATACCTCACCAAAAGAAGAGAGCAGGGGCAACCGTGCGGCATATGTGATGGCCGTATAAGCAAAGAAAAAATCAGCGGCCGTTCTTCTTATTTCTGCACCCGGCACCAGAAGTGAACTATGAGATAAAACGCGGCTGAACGTCACAGACTCCAGAATTCCACAGAAACATTAAAAAAATTCTCTTTAAACTTTGATTAGCCGATTTCTAATTTCAGGTTTTTCACAAGAGCTTGAAGGCGCATATCTTCAGCATGATTTTCAATTCTTGAGATTGCGGGGCTCATACCCTTCGGAATGCACGTGTAAAAAAGTCTGGTAAATATCAATCTATCGGCCCAGTTCGGATTTTTCACCCATCTCTTTATCGGCACCCGCCCTGGTATTTTTTGAATTAAAGGGAGCTTTCGTCGTCTTTCTGCCCGGCGGGATACGGCTGTAATCTGCTATACGGTTGATTTCCCTTCGGACTAATTCAAGGTTAGAGTCACGTACTGTCGGCAGATGGAATCGTGCCAGTCTGACCTGGGCATAGTCAATATCCGCGATAAGCAGCTGTTCAGAATCGCCATTCGCGAGGGCAAGGGTATTTCCGAAAGGATCGATGATACGGGACCCGCCCCAATAATGCATACCCCCTTCTGTGCCTACCCTGTTCGCCATAAGAATCGGCATTCCATAAATCATCGCACAATATCGGGTGACCAGCTCCCACCCCCCGGAATTGGAAAATTCGCTGCTCACGGAATCCTCCGCGGAATTAGTGGGAGAGAGGAGGATGGTCGCACCGAGTAGCGAGACGAGGTTTACCAGCGCGGGGTTCCATAGATCGGCACAGATGAGCACACTCCCTTTCCATTGCGAATCGATATGAAAGGTCTCGACATAACGTCCGGTTCCGAAATACTTTCCCTCTTCCAGGCGGCCGTAGGTAGCGAGGTTCAGTTTACGGTGCACATATTCGATTTCACCGTCCGCTATAACAATGGAAGAATTATAAAATTGAGCAGCCGTCCCTTCTTCCACGCAGCCGATAACGACGTGTATTTTTTCCGTATGCCGGGCAAGTTCTTGTATTTTCGGGGCATCATTGCTGATGGCCAGGTTTATTGTTTCCCCTCCGAGTTTATAACCGGTCAGGGAAAGCTCAGGAAAGAGAAGAAGCCGCACCCCTTTGGATTTTGCCTCTTTTATGTACTGTAGATGAATACGGAGATTTTCATCCATGTCCCCGAGAACCGGTTTCATCTGAGCGATTGCCGTTCGTAAAACACTCATGTCATTCCTTCCTGTTCTTTTTCTTCTCGATACTTTCGTATTTTGAATATGAATGAAAATCGCTATCTATTTCAATTAGATATAAGATCAGTGTAAAATGTGAGTAAACAAATCGCAATGGGGAAATCGTGTATAATAATGTTAAAGTATATGCAGGTGCTAAAGTGCAGCATAAAATGCTGTCATGGCCAAATACTGTCTGAATATATCGCAAATACAGGAATTCTTGTATTAACATCACAAAAGGGTTGTGTATGGAGCAGATCATGGATGACCTTGCTGAAAAAATCGGCATGGATTCGGTGGCTCTGCGGCTGAAAAATATTCCCGGCATTAGCCAGGGCCGCAACTGGCCCTATACCACATCCGGCCTTAAAGAATGCATTGAAAAGGGCGCTGAACAGTTCGGGTGGGAAAAGGCGGTAAAACAGGCAAAGGCCCACAATCAAACCGGCACCCATATCAAGCGGGGTGTGGGAATGGGCTCCTGTGTCTGGTTTGTGGGCGTGGGTTACCGGGGCTCCAATCCCGCAAACAGGAGTGTGAATCCATTTGCTGCCCAGTTCTGCGAGCTTGAGGTGAACACCAAAACCGGTGAAATGCCCACCCTGGTTATGCCGCCTGAAACATTTTTTTCAGATCTTCCGGCAACTGGGCTGTAACATCTTCAAATTCTCCCTGGGAGACAAAACTTCTTAATTCTCTGATAACTATTTTCACCAGTTCCTCGGTTGATTTTTCCCAGCTGAACTCGCTTTCCCCGTATTGGGCTTGGTGTTTTTCCACCTGTTTTAAAAAGTCTTCCTTGTCCAGCCGTAAAGGTTTTTCCCTGTACTTCCAGCCGTCTGCATAAAGGGCTTTTACAAAAACCGGCAGCTGGGCTATGAAATCAAAGGATTCGCTGATGGTTATTCTATCGCGTATGGTGTGCAGCACAGCACGCAGCAGTATGCTGGTTCTGCCTGCCTCATCTGGATGTCCCACTTCCTGTGCAAGGTGTTTGACAAACTGGTTTGCTTTTTGTGCATAGTGATCAAAATTAACAGTCATAATAATTTCCTCCTTTTTCTTCTCCTGGTGTTTGCCTTTTCTGGCCGCAAGCAGGGTTGCCTTGTTGACCAGGTTTTTTTATTCTTTTTTCACAAATTGAGGTACCCGTCAGGCAGCAGGCTTGCAGCCAGCATTACCTGGTTGATGTCCCGGTGATCGGTCCAGGTGCGCACCTGCTGGTTTTCAGGTGCCAGCCAGAAGCCTTCGATGATATCACACCACCCGTAATATTCTTCAAACACCTGCATTTTTCCCACAGCTTCCTTAAACACGTCAGGATGGTCTTTCACCAGCACCGCCAGTTTCTGTACCGCGTGCAGGCCAATGGTCATGCCCAGTTCCCGGAATGCCAGGCGAAACTCGGGCGGGGCCTTGAATGACGGGCTGTTGATGCAGGCATCCATTCCTGACAAACCATCTTTGAGAAGCACGTGCAAAGAAGGAAGGGGATCGGCAATCCCTTGCAGATGCAGCTGTGCAGTGGTAAGGGCATCACACAGCAACCCGCCGACGCCCAAGGGATCTGATGTTTCCCACGACATTTTTTGACACAAAGATGCCATGTGGGCGATTTCAGATTTCAGGGATGTCCCTGGCTGAGAAAATAGTTGAGACGCAGTTGCCTGGAGCCGGCTGTAGGTGATAAGGCCGTCCAGGGGGTCATGCTGTCCCATGGAAGGAACCAGAGGAGATGACAGATCAATGCGCATTTTCCAGTACATCCGCAGAGTTCCGGATGAAGAGGCATGGACAAATCCTGCATGGGCGGATTGGGCAAGCTCTAAAGCCCACCGGCTGTAGACCGGATCTCTGGTCACCCGGGCCACCTGGTTGAGGGCGTGCATCCATTTGGTCAGATAGTGGTAATACTGCCCGTCTCTGTCCCATTCCAGATTCTGGTCAAAAGGCTCGTCCGGTCTGCGTTCATTCAAAGGCTTGCCGATACGCAGGCCTCCGCGGGTGGGATGCTGTTTTCCTTCTTTTTCATCCAGACCGCTGATCCAGCCGGTCCTGGGATCATCTTCCCTGTGCCTGCCCAGCACAAAATGCACCTGATCCACAAGTTCCTTTGCCGATGTCAGCCACACCTTATCACGGGTCTGCCAGTAAAGGGCAAGGAAATTGCACACGGCAAAGGCATCTGTCCACAGGTATCGCCGGGGCGGTTTTTTTTGTGTGGGCAGCCCGGTATTTTCTTTAAAGTCAGCCATTATTTTTGAAACCCTGGTGACTGCATCCATATCTTAGGCTCCTCGTATATTGATCTGTCTTGCGCCGGAACAGGTGTGAATGTCATATGCTTGTAATATTAACATATGCTTCTGGTGTAACCGCAATGGGTAGATTCCTGTATTTGCAAAGCATGGGGACCGGCATTTTTTTGTGCATACTCTTTGCCGCCAATATGCAGAAAAACCTGTATTGTCATCAAAAGGCGTTTCAGCAACAATGGAGATAAATCGCCAATAAAATGCAGAAATTGCGTTTTGGCAGAAATTGAGTGATATCTGAAAATCATTCAGGCAATATAAGGAGAAATACCGATGTCAGAAGAAAAAGACCGTGTAAATGAAGGAAAAAAGTTTCGTCAGAGCATGATGGACAAGCTGGAAGTAGAGTATTCTGCAGTTGAAACCATCAAACCGGAAGAGGACAAGAAAAAATATATCCAGGCAATGGAAGAGCGGCTGGCAAAGCTCAAAGTCATGACCGATGAAATGAAGGAAAAAAGCAAAAACGTGAGCAAAGAAGCAAGAGCGGAGTTTGACAGGGAAATAGAAAAACTCAAGGACCTGCAGGCGGATGCCAGATCCAGATTAAATGATGTCCGCGAGTCAGGAAGCGGGGCCTGGCAGAAACTGCGTGACAGCAGCATGAATGCCTGGAAGGAACTGGCAGACGGCGTTAAAAAAGCGGTGGGCAAATTCCGGTGATTCATCCGGCAGCAGGACAGATTACAGCATCTCACACTTCTGCCCTGCTGATGTTTTCCATCCACTGGATTGACAAGTAGACCCGGCTGAAAACCGGCTTAAATCACTGAACAAAAAAATATTGGGTAATATGAATATGCCAGAGCAGTCTTTTTTTTCCCGTATTTTCAGACATCGGGCAGTCCGTTATGGTTTGGCAGGTGTTGCAGTTGTGGTGCTTTTATTCATTGCTCTGCAGGTAACATCCAAATATCTGCTCAAACAATGGCTGCATGATAATGGCGCTGACACGGTAACCATGGAAAAGATGCGGCTGAATCCGTTTACCGGCAGACTTACCCTTAATGGTGTTGATATAAAAAGAGCTGATGATACGGTGTATTCCAATGATATCTTTCAGTTCAATATCAGCATGCTTTCTCTTTTTGACAAAGATATCCGCATAGACCGGGCTGTTCTGCAGGATATGGTGATCGATATACACCGGGACGAAAATGGCGGCCTGCGCATCGGGTCATATGGGTTTTCTCCCGATGAAAAGCAGGAAACCGGGGAAAAGATTTTTCCTCCCTGGGCTTTGCAGGCACAAAAGGTGGAACTTACCAATATTCACGTCAATTATGAGCACAACGATGTCATGCTGCACCTGGTTATCGACAATGGCAGCATCGAGGGATTCAGCAGCAGCAATGATGAGAAAAGAGCCAGGATCACCCTTTCGGGAAATCTCAATGACGCCCCGTTGGAGATTGAACTTTCTGAATTTGTAATTGTTCCTTCTTTTTCACTTTCCGGTACGCTTAAGCTCACCGACTTTCCTCTCCAGGAGTTTGGTGGTCTGCTGGGGCAGCAGCTGTCTGAGTTCAGGGGCAAAGCCTCCACAGATGGCAGATTCTCTTTTAAAAACGAGCAGGAAAAACACTTGTCTGGAGATTTTGACGGGTCAGTAAAACTTGTTGATCTCAGCTTGAAAAATGCACAAGGGTCTGCTTTTACCGACCTGGACTGGAACGGAAAAATCAGCGGGCAAAAGCGTTCGGCATAAAAAGTGCAAATCAGGATGAACGGCACCCTTGGTGCAAAAAAAACTCAAATTGTGGCTGAAGAACCGCAATTACAATGGCACCACAAAAAGATGGCGCTTGATTGTGATGTCAGTCTGAAATCAGCCGGCCCCCTGTATTTTACCGGCACGGCTAATCTGGACATGAAAGAGGGAAAACTGCTGCACCCTGATGAAGAAAAAGTGGTTGCCTGTGATTCTCTGGTCATTGAACAGCTGGCACATGATGATTCCGGTAATCTCAGCATCGCTGCTGTTGAAACAGACTCCC
>JAABSS010000299.1 GCA_011390235.1 Desulfotignum sp. | reverse complement strand
GACCCAAAGTCCGGGATCTGGAAGCCATCCCCAAAGATATTGTTTCGATCAAAGGCTTCTGGCGTAACAATGTCACCCGGATTCTGCTGGTGGTGATTTTCACCAACCTGGGGTCGTCCATCGGTACCATGACTGCGGTTCCTTTGATGCTCAAGCTCCTGGGATGAACCGAATGTGATATCGGAATGCCATCACAGGGGCTGAAATTATTGTCAAGTAGTGGGGTCAGGCTTGGCTTATTGGCTTATTGCGGCTTTTTGCAATAAGCCAATAAGCCAAGCCTGACCCCACAGTAACCACATTAAAATTTCTGGATACAGGCGGGGTAGAGTTCCCATTCTTTTTCCAGGCCTTTGCGCTTGACATCATCCAGGGTGTCGGTGTCTGCGATTTCAAAGGCTTTTTGGCCGATGATGGGGCCGGTGTCCTCTCCGTAGTCGATGAAATGCACGGTGCATCCGCCCACCTTGCATCCGTAGCGGAAGGTGTCCCCGTAACCGTCCGTGCCCGGAAAAGCTGGCAGCAGGGCCGGGTGAATATTCATGATCCGGTACTTTCCCGGCACAGTATTGATGCGGTCAATGAAATACGGGGTGAACACCCGCATGAACCCGGCTAAGACCAGAAGATCCATGTCATAGGGCAAAATTTTATCCAGCAGTTGTTTTTCCGCAATGGCCCGGGATTTGAGAAAAAAGAGGGCATTTTCATCTGCAGGGTCAATCAGGTTCTGTTTTTCCATAACTTCCGCCAGGTTAAAATCTTCCGGCAGGTCATCATCGGCAATGCCTGATCTGCAGGAGCGGATGATGCTTGCATAATCCACCACAAAGGTGTCAATGCCCGCAGTTTGTGCCCGTTCCAGCCCTTTTACATCCGGTATGTCTGATCCGGTGAACACGATATTTCCTGATATTGTGTTGTCTTTGCAGGCATCGATGATGGCCTGGAGATTGGTGCCTCCCCCGGAAATGAGGGTGCCGATGTTGATGTTTGCCGCCATGTTCTGGTCCTCCTCATGAATAACCGTTTTATGGGCAGGGCTGTGCTGTATGCCGGTCTGCCACAAAGGTGAAGGGTATTTTACCGCATTTTTGCCAAAGAGGGTATCGGTTTTTTTTTCCGGATCGGGTTACTGGTTGCCGTAGCCGTTCTGGTCGCCGCAATCCGGACAGGTCCAGGTGATGCCGTTGCAGGTCAGGCCCCAGGCATTTTCATGCATGCAGGTCTGGCACATGGAAAATCCGCACCGGCAGTGCCAGCAGAACATGAAGACCTGTCTGCAGCAATGGCACTGGCGCCGGCTTTTTGCGATGCGTTTTTCCCGGCGTTTCTGCTGCCGGAGGGTATGTTTTTCGTCCACCATATAAATCTGCTTCTCCTTTTTACCAAAAGATAGTATATATGCCCTGAATTACAAAAAACTGCAATATCCAAAAGGCAGGCAAGATGACAGCAGATCCTGAAAAAATATTTCTCATAGACGGCAGCGCATTTCTGTACCGGGCATTTCATGCCATCCAGAGCCTGAGTACGGCCCAGGGACATCCCACCAACGCCACATTCGGGTTTACCCGGATTCTGATGAAACTGATCAGGGAGAAAAATCCGGTCTATGCTGCAGTGTTTTTCGATGTCAAAGGCCCCACCTTCCGCCACAAGCTGTATGAGGCCTACAAGGCCACACGCCCGCCCATGCCGGATGAGCTGGCCGCCCAGATACCCGATATCCGCAGGATGATCGCGGCCCTGAACATTCCCGTTGTCCAGAAAACCGGGTATGAGGCGGACGATCTGGTGGGCACTTTTGCCCGCATGGCCCAGGAAAAGGGATTTGATGTTGTCATGGTCACCGGGGACAAGGATTTTATCCAGTTGATCACCGACCACTGTATGCTGTGGGATCCCATGA
Source organism: Desulfotignum sp. (assembly GCA_011390235.1). Next base: position 1,136 of record JAABSS010000299.1, on the reverse strand, counting down.
AAGATACCCTTATGGACCGGCAGGCTGTCCGGGCGGACATGGATATCGAGCCTTCCCAGTTTATCGATGTGCTGGGACTGGCCGGTGATTCATCAGACAATATTCCCGGGGTCAGGGGCGTGGGCATTAAAACAGCGGTGAAACTGGTGGCCGAATTCGGATCCATTGACAATTTATACCGGAACCTGGACCAGGTGGCAAAAAAGAAAAAACTGTATGAAAATCTGAGTGCCGGCCGTGATCTGGTACTTTTAAGCCGGGACCTGGCAACCATTGACCAGCATGTGCAGATCCCTGAAACCATAGAGGATTTCAGGCTCAAACCCTTTGATACCAAGCAGGCATTTGCCCTGTTCACGGAACTGGAATTCAAATCTCTGGCCACGGAGTTTGCAGAAAAAGCAGACACTTCCAAAAAGATCTATAAATTGATCACACAGGTCCATGAGATGGAAAAACTGGCCAGGGTGCTGGAAAACAAACAGGAGTTTGCCATTGATACGGAAACCACTTCCAAAAACCCCATGGAAGCGGACCTGGTGGGGATCTCTTTTTCCTATATGGAAGACAGCGGATTTTACATACCGGTGGCCCATACCGAAGAAACAGACCAGCCGGATAAAGCGGATATTATCCGGATTTTCGGGCCGGTACTTGAAAACCCGGATATCCGTAAAGTGGGCCAGAACATCAAATATGATTATATTGTACTGGCCCGGTACGGCCTGGCCCTCAGAGGCATTGCCTTTGACACCATGATCGCTTCCTACCTGCTCAATCCCTCCACAAGGGGCCACGGCCTGGACCAGATCGCCATGAACCTGTTCGGATACAAGATGGTTTCCTATGAAGAGGTGGCAGGAAAGGGAAAGGAACAGATCGGGTTTCAGGATGTGCCAGTGGCGGATGCGGTGTTTTATGCGGCGGAAGATGCGGATCTCACCTTTATGGCCTATCAGCAGTTTTCAAAACAGCTCAAAGACCAGGAGCTGTATGATCTTATGGAACGGTTTGAAGCGCCCTTGATCACGGTGCTGGCTGAAATGGAAATGACCGGGTTCAAAGTGGATAAACAGGGGCTGGCAAAACTGTCTGAAACCTTTGAAACAGAAATGGCGCACCTGGAACAGGAAATA
>JAABSS010000298.1 GCA_011390235.1 Desulfotignum sp. | reverse complement strand
CAATGTTTCTGGGAAGTACGCCCTGTTTTTTCCATTTTTCATAATTGGATTTGGGTGCCCGTTTGAGATACAGCAACTCCCCTTCTGATTTGCCCCATTCATTGAGGGCCACTTCAGCCACTTCCAGGGCGATTTCATCAATGTCCCTGTCTTTGGTTTCTCCGTCTTCTTCCACGGTTACGGCAACATTCAGATGGGGGGCAATGGCCAGCAGTTTCTGGGTATCCTTGATCTGGTAGGCTTCGGTTTCTTTTTTTGCCGCAGACATGAAAACTTCGGCTACGCAACGGCCGTGGTCGGAGTGGGCGGCTGCCCCGGCTGCCACCATTCTTGCAAAGTTTCTGGCGGCAATGGTGTTGGGTGTGGCGCCGCACAGGCCTTTTCTGGTGTCTTCCCCTTCAATGCCGCCTTTGGGCAGCGGGAGCCGGCAAGGGCCCATGGCGCAGTTTTTACAGCAGATGCCCTGGATGCCGATGTTGCAGGGCTTCATGGTCACTGCCCGGTCAAAAATGGTCTCAACCCCGAGTTTGTGGGATCTGACAATCATTTCCTGGGTGGATACTTCATATGATGCTTCAATGGGATCAGCAAGTTTGGGTTCCTTTGCTGTTTTTGCTTTTTTTACTTCTGCCATCAGAGGTTCCTCCTCTTATTATTTTTTGGTGTAAACAGCTTCCCGGACATTAAAGGGCCGGGAAGGTTCGATTATGATCAAACAGCACGCTTGTGAATCCGGTTCAGGTTTTCAATAATTTTTTCAAGCTGGTCTTTCTGGATTTTGGCGGCTGTCATGGATACCGCTTTTTTGGGTGCAGCTTCGGTTTTGTGTTCGGCCATTTCTGCTGTTCTTTTATCCCGCAGGGCCTGTTCCTCAGCTTCGCGTTTGGCTGCTGCATCCTGCTGCGCCTTTTTTTCAGCCTGGATTTTGGCTTCTGCATCTGCCGCAGCTTTTTCTTTGGCCGCAGCTTCAGCCTGGCTTTTTGCTTCCGCATCTGCTTTTGCTTTTGCTTCTGCCTCAGCTTTTGCCGTAGCTTCTGCCTGTGCTTTTGCTTTTGCCTCTGCTTCAGGATCTTTGGCTGGTTTTGTTTCCTGGGCTACAGGCTCAGCTTCTGGTTTGGGTGCCGGCGCAGCTTCCGGTTTGGGTGTCGGTGCTGTTTCGGGTTTGGGTGCAGGTTTTGCTTCTTCTTTTTTGGCCGGGGCCGCTTTCTTGGCCGGGGCTTTCTTTTCTTCTTCTTTAATGGTCAGATCAGGTTCCGGTGCCATGGCGGCAAAATCAATGTCCACATCATCCAGCTGCTTGGCAATGGGGGCCACATCCATGGCAGATCCGCCATCAGATGCCAGGTCGATGAAAGCTTTGACCAGTTTGATGGATTCCGGGTGGCGCATCATCAGGATACTGGAGCCTGACATGAGGTAGGCAACCGCACCCACCGCTTCCATGAGAATGGCCCGGCGTTCAGGATCACCAAGTTCAGGCGCTTCTTCAACAGGCTGTTTGGCTTCCTTGCATTTCCATACCTCATTGCCCAGATTGTTGATCATGGGGTTCTGGAGTTTGTCATCTCCCTGGGTCATGGCTGCCTGGGTCAGACGTTCCATGACCGAGTAGGAATATTCCAGGCCATATCCCAGACCCCCTGTGGTGGGATCCACAATCACCTTGTCCAGGGAAACCCCCAGGTTTTCCAGCAGGATGTTCACCTGTTTGGCGAGGTTGACGTCAATGGGGGAGGATGAAATAATGGTGTGTCCATACCCCATGGCCGCAGCCCCTATCGCTTTGTGGTTTTTTTCCTCCACAGGTCCCAGGACCAGATTGTGACCGTCACACACTTCACTGATTTTTTTGAGGACCTCAGCATCCTTGGCCGGCACAGCACATCCCCATACAATCAGGGGCACATCAATGGCCTCACTGACTTTTTTAACAGTCTGGGCCGCCTCATCCGGGCCGACATCTTTGTCATTGGGGTCGATGCTTTTGAGCTGAAGCACAATGGCCCGGGCATTGTATTCATTTACACATTTTTTGGCCCATGCCACCGGATCGCCCAGCACATCCTTGAAAGGTGCTTTTGCAGCTTCAGGCCAGTCTTCGGGTTCCATGTCCCAGATTTCCATGGCAATGACGGGTTTGTTGGGCATCTCACCTTCAAACCGGTAAAACGGATAACTGGTCTGACCGCCGACGGTAAGTGCAGTATCACCTTTTCCAATGGTGATGCCTTTGATGGCGCCGGCATATGTTTCTTTGGTTATTTCAAATCCCACGTCTACCTCCTAGTGTTAAATAAGTTTATGAGTTGAGGGGGGTTAAGATTAAAACGGTATGACACTATAATGAAAGGATAAATGGAAACGGGAATGACGAATTTACATGCCTGGCTGTTAACTTTGCGTCGTCTGCCCATTCACCACACCCTGGATTACAGGTTAATAATATTGATAACAGCATATGATTTATAATTTGTACCATTTTTTGTCAATAGATGAGTGAATTTATTAAACCGGGCTGAATGATGTTGAATTTCTTTTGTTTTTGAATGGTTATTCTTTTTAAAAATTCTGGTGAATTCTTTTGAATCGGATTTAATTTATAAATATAAATCGTATGTGCGAAAATTCATACGGACGTATTAATACGCTGAAAAAAGGTGATTTTTGCAATAAGTTGTAATCTTTTTTTAATTTTTCTTATTTTTTGAGAAAAATATTGATTTTTCCATGAGAAAATATAATTATATTTCGTGTTTTCAAGAATGGGGATCGGATTTTTTTGTCCTGGAATTGGGTCTGCCTTTTTGCAAAAACTGCATGCCTGGTTCCATTTATGCTGGAAAAATACACTTTAATACAGTATCACGGTGTGAAAACTATTGATTTTTTGCCTTTATTTATATAGTAGGTACACTAACGGGCAGCCATATCACCAGGCCACTGGTAACAATAAGCGTAACGCTTTGTTTTGTATATTTTTTTTATCACTGGCTCGTTCAGAGTCCAAATCAACAAAGGAGTAAACCATGGCACTAGATCCAACCAAACACC
>JAABSS010000297.1 GCA_011390235.1 Desulfotignum sp. | reverse complement strand
TTGGTGCGCTGTTCAGATTCCTGGCCCAGTATGACATGGCATTTTTCCATGCGCAGCACATTCTGGGCTTCCACACCGAAATTCTGGATCTTGAACTCTTTGCCTGCTTCATTGAGCATCAGCCACAGCGATTTCATATAGGAGGCGGGTACATGCAGCTCATAGGACAATTCGCCCACAAAACCCAGGCGCATGGCCTTGACAGGAATGGTGTCGGCAATGGTGAACTCTTTGTATTCGGAAAAACCGAAACCCTCGTTGGAGACATCGATGTCCACCACTTTTTCCAGCACTTTTCTGGCATTGGGGCCGGACAGGTTGATGACGCCCATGGCATCGGTAAGGTTCACCAGGGCAAAATCCCAGTTCTCATACCGGGTATGGTACCGGATCCATTCTATGGTCTGGCCGGCGCGGCCGGTGGAGGTGGAGAAGTAGTAATCGTTTTCCCCCAGCTTGACCACCACGCCGTCATCGATTACACAGCCGTCATCATTGCACATGGCCGTGTATTTGACCCGGCCTTCCTTGATTTTGGAAAGATCGGACACATATACCCGCTGCAGGGCGTTCAGGGCATCGGGTCCGTGAATCCTGAATTTTCCCAGGGTGGAGCCGTCCAGCATGCCCACGTTGTTTCTGACATTTTCGATCTCTTTTTTGCAGGTAAAGTCTTTTGAAAAATACCGTGCCCGCTGCCATACCCCGATATTTCTGAAAATGCCGCCGTCTTTTCGCTGCATCTCATCCATGGGGGTTCTTTTGAACATGGTATGGTTGGTACCGGCATACGTGGCAATAAATGCAGGTACCAGGGGCGGCCGTACCGTGGTGGGTTTGATGCGGATATCGGGCAAAGCCTGGTATTTGGCGGTGAACAGCGGCAGGTTGTGCCCCGGGATGCCGCCCTGGCCGGGCCCAAGTCCTGCACCGGAAAAGCGCTTGATCAGTTCAGGAACATCAAACCCCTTGTTGATGGCCTGTTTGATATTTTTGATGCTGACGTCTTCATCAAAGCAGATAAAAGTTTTTCTTCCCTTTACCGGTGCGGTGATAAGCTTGGTGCCCCTGGCAGGTCCGGGCAGGGTTTCCATGGCTTTCTTGGCATCGTCCAGCTCGGCAATGGAGCAGTTTTCACAGTCATATGCCGCTTTGAGTCCGGCCAGATGACCGGAGGCTTCAATGGATTCGGCATTTTCAAATCCAAGCAGGCGCCCGGCTGCGTACATTTTTTTAGGCAGGTCTGTGGGCAGGAAAAAATTGGTGTGGTTGTCATAGGTCAGTTTTGCCTGGTTCACCACCAGAGGGCCTGTAAGCGGGGTAAATCCGGCTGATGCCACCAGCACATCACAGTCAAATGTTTTGGAAACCGTGGCATCCACACTCTTGATGGTGACTTTTTTCACCTGTTTGCTGCCGTGGGCTTCGGTGGCCACCCAGCCTTTGAGGATGGTGATTTTCCGATCCAGAACCGCCTTGAGCAATTTGGGATCCTGTCCGTCTTCTCTGATATCCGCGATGACCGGAATGGACAATCCCAGATCATGCAGGGTAGCGGCTGTTTCCAGTCCCAGGTCATGCCCGATGGAAAACACCGCAGTCTTGCCGGGCAGCATACCATAGGTATTGGCCAGGCGCAGGGCACATCCGGCCTGCATCACGCCGGGGCGTTCATTGTTTTCAAACAGCAGGGGTCTTTCAATGCAGCCGGTGGCAACCACCACGCTGCTGGCACGGAGTTCAATATACCGTTCCGTAAAGGGATCGGATTCTTTTCCGATCTGAAAACCGGTGATCAAATTGTTGTTGTATGTTCCCACATTGGCCGTGTGGGTGAACACCCGGATGTTTTCGGTTTTTTCCACTTCTTTTGCCAGCTGCACCGAGCGTTCATGATGGGTCTGGCGGTCGATATATTCAGACGTGCGGTATTCAAAATGTCCCCCCAGCCAGGGCCGTGCTTCCATGAGGATGACCCGCAGCCCTTTTTGGGCCGCAGTCAGGGCAGCTTTCATCCCGGCAGGTCCGCCGCCGATGACACACACATCACAGAAGGGGAAAATTTCATCATATTTGCCGGGCATGTGGTGATCCGGAGACAGCTTGCCGATACCGGCGGCTTTGCGGATCTGTTTCATGGCAATGGGCCAGATTTTGGCGGGTTTGTGCATGGTGTCATAGTAGAAACCGGCAGGCATGGCCCAGTCCATCTTGTCAATAAAGCCCAGGAGGTCCTTTTCAGCTGAGCCCTTGACATTCTGCTCTTTGATCACCATGCCGGGTTTCAGGTAGGTGGTTTCCGTGCGGACATTGGGAATGCCGTTTACTTCCATCATGGTGTTGGAGCATTCCCCGTCCATGCTGTAAAGCCCTCTGGGACGGTGGTATTTCAGACTTCTTGCATAAATTCTGACCCCATTGGCATACAGGGCGGTTGCAATGGTATCCCCTTTTGTGCCGTAGAATGTTTTCCCCTTGTAAGTGAAGGGAATCTTGTCGCTTGTATCAATTTTCAATGTGGGCAGATGATTGAATCTGCTCATCATTCTTTTGCCTCCGGTGTTTCTGTTTCAAGGTTTGTCGTCGTATCCCGGAATATGGTAAACCATGAACCACATCCATCCCGGTGAAACCACCATTCCTGCTGCACACCTGCCACGCATCTGTTCATGTGGACATAATCGCACCAGCTTTCAGGGGTCAGATCTTTTTCATCAGGTCTGGGACCTTTTTCTTCTCCGCCGTAACGGAACTCATATCCGTTTCTTTTTCCGCAGATCGGACATGTAATTGTTAACGCCATCTTATCTTCTCCTTGAATCTCATATAAATTATTCAGCTGGTTAATTGTCCGGGCTGTAGCTCATCAGCGCGGCTGTTTCACCCATGAGTTTGTGTTCTTTGTACCGTTTCAGAGCAAAGGGTTTGAGTATGTCAGGACAGGTGTTGGTGGCCATGAAGCCGGCCATGTGACGTCCTACGGCAGAACATGATTTAAATCCAAAATACCCCCAGCCGCAGTCCATGAAAAAGCCTTCCACCTGTTCATTGCCGTCC
>JAABSS010000296.1 GCA_011390235.1 Desulfotignum sp. | reverse complement strand
ATAATATCAAGTTTGAATTGCACCTATCAAGGCAAGCTCATGTGGCCCGCCAAGGCATGGACGTTATCAGCTTAACACTTAAAACTTAACACTTAAAACTAAAATACAAAAAAACAGATGGATACAGATGGCTATAAAAAAGCGAAAGACCTGTGAACTTGACATAATCGACCTTGCCTATGGCGGCAAAGGCCTGGCAAAACCGGATGGATTTCCGGTGTTTGTGGACCGGTGCGTTCCCGGTGATACTGTGCTTGTCAAGATTACCAAAAAGAAAAAATCCTGGGCAGAAGGCAAATTAATCAATATTATCACCCCATCCTCCCTGCGGCAGGAAGGCCGGTGCCGGTACTGCCGGTTTTGCGGGGGGTGCAAATGGCAGCAGATACCCTACCACACCCAGCTGGCATATAAAAAACAGCATGTGGTTGAGTCCCTGGCCCATATCGGCAGATTGTCCGAAGTGCCGGTTCTGGAGGTGATCCCCTCTGACCAGGTGTATGCATACCGCAATAAAATGGAGTTTTCCTGTTCTGCAAAACGCTGGCTCATGCCTGAAGAGCTGGCGGATGAGAGTATTTCAAAGGATCTGGGCATCGGGCTGCATGTACCGGGCACCTTTGACCAGGTCATTGATATCCTTCAATGCGAAATCATGCCGGATCTGGGGAACAGGATCCTGTCCCATGTCAGGGAGTTTGTGAAAAAATCCGGCCTGCCTGCCTATCATCTGCGCCATCACACCGGATTCTGGCGGTTTGTCATGCTCCGGCATTCCGTGGCCTATGACCAGTGGATGGTCAACATCGTCACCCGGGACAAAAATCTGTCCGTGGTAACAGATCTGGCCCATGAACTGGCCGAGACTTTTCCCGAGATTGCATCCATTGTCAACAATATCACAGATGCCAGATCCGGGGTCAGCATGGGCAAAGAAGAGTTGCTGCTCCACGGTCGGGATGTCATCACAGAGCGCCTGGGCCGGTTTGTATTTGAGATATCTGCCAATTCTTTTTTCCAGACCAACACCAGGGCCTGTGAAAAATTGTATGATATTGTTGCCCAATACAGCGGACTTACAGGAAAGCAGACAGTGCTGGATCTGTATTCAGGCACCGGCACCATTCCCATCTGGCTGTCAGACAGGGCAGCCCGGGTCACCGGCATAGAAATCATCGATGCCGCTGTGGCAGATGCCCGGAAAAATGCCCGGCTGAACCAGATTGAAAACTGCCGGTTTCTGCAGGGGGATATCCGGCAGGTCCTGCCGGAACTGGAACAGACCCCGGATGTGGTTGTCATCGACCCGCCCCGGGTGGGGATGCACAAGGATGTGGTGGCCCAGGTGCTCAATCTTCGGCCTGATACCATTGTCTATGTTTCGTGCAACCCGGCCACCCTTGCCCGGGACCTGGAGCTGCTTTCTTCTGTGTATGCGGTGCAGAAGGTCCAGCCGGTGGACATGTTCCCCCATACCTACCACATTGAATCCGTGGCCCTGCTCACCGTGCGGTAAGTTCCACAGATGGTGTTTTGCCATCTGTGGACAAAAACGTGTAATTGTGGTGGTTATACCATGGAAATATTGGGGATGGTATCAGAGACAGCTGTCTTGTCCCGGGGTTCGGAAAACAGGCAGTTGAGGATGATCATGTCATCATCTTTTTCCACATTGACCTTATAGGGCAGTTTGTTGAACAGCTTGATCATGCCCTTGTTATGCGGAGAGGTATAAGCAATCAAACCCTTGATGCCGTTTTCCCGTGCAGCGGTTGCCAGCTTTTCCTGGAGTACCCGGGCAATCCCCATGCCCTGGTACTCCCGGGATACGGAAAAAGCGATTTCCGCCATATTGATAATGGTATTGCGAAAATATTCGCCCACGGCAATGATTTTTTCAAATCCCAGTTCTCCGATGGTGGCCACCATGGTCAGATCATTGATATAATCAATTTCAAAAGTGGTTTCGATCTGGTTATGAACAAAACTTTTTTTCTCATGGAAAAACCGGGAAATGATATCTCCTCTGTTCATGGTATAATAATGTTCCTGAATGCCGCGTTCATCAATGGTTTTGGCCGGTCGGAAGGTGATGGGAATCCCCTTGATGACAATGTTTTCCTCATATTTGAGGGGATAGACCCCTTTGATGGCCTGTTTGAATTTACGTTCCACGTCAATGAGATCCAGTTCCTTGGCTTTGGAAAACAGCTCATCCCTGAAGTCTGGATGGGCAATGCTGATAAGGGCCATGGCCCGTTCCTGAAGGGTTTTGCCAAACAGGTTCACCACCCCGTATTCCGTGGCCACGAACTGGACATCCCCTCTTGGCACCACCACGGCAATATCTGACATCTGGGGGATGATCCGGCTGCTGCGCCCGTTGTCTGCCGTGGATGTCATCATGAGGATGGATTTGCCGCCCGGGGCCATGGCAGCCCCGCGTGTGAAATCCAGCAGCCCGTTGATGCCGGTGTAATTGTTGTAGGGCAGGGCATCTGCCGCCACCTGGCCGGTGAGATCAATGGACATGGCGGTATTCAAAGATATCATTTTGTTGTGGCGGCCGATGATGGTGGGGTTGTTGATGTAGTCAGAGGGATGAAATTCAATGGAGGGATTGTCATCAATGAATTCATACAGCAGATTGGACCCCACGGCACTGCCGGCCACCAGTTTGCCGTCGTTGAATCCTTTTTTCTTGTTGGTGATTACCCCCATGGAAAACAGGCGCATCATGGGTTCTGATATATACTGGGAATGGACCCCCAAATCATTTTTTTCAGCCAGACATACCATGGTGGCATCATTGGTGACCCCCAGACTTGTCTGGATGGTGGAGCCGTCATCAATGAGCCGGGAAATGTGCTTGCCTATGGTAATGGCGGTTTCCAGCTCCGGAAGGGCCTGGATGGTGAGCAGTTCTTCATCATATTCAACAATATAATCCACATCATTGACATGGATAAAACTTCGTCCCAAAACTCTGGGCATGTTGGGGTTGACCTGGCAGATCACCAGGTCGGCGGACTCACAGGCCGCCATGGTGATATCCACGGAAACCC
>JAABSS010000295.1 GCA_011390235.1 Desulfotignum sp. | reverse complement strand
GTTTCCCAACGGGGCGGAGAGCTGTTCTGCCGGCTTGCCCATGACCGTGTCAGGATTGCCGGCCGGGCAGCACTTTATCTGGAGGGGATGATAAAGATTTGAATCTTCAGCCGCAATTTTGACAGGATGTATCGGATATAAACAGATTTATACAAAAGGTAATATTGATTCCAACTTTAAAGACAAAACGATTGACGTTAAGACCTTTGTCTAAATCCGACCAATCTGACATGGTCGATGCTATCATGTCAGATATGGATGTCATGCGCTGGCTGCCATATTCTGACGCTGTATCAACTTTTGAGGGACAGCAAGAAGTTGCTTTAGGGTATATCAATGATTTTATCAAGCCCTGGGATACTCTTGGATTTGGTGTGTGGGCTATTTGCATTGGGGATACTGAACTGGGTCCAGTGGGAACCTTTATCGGGTACTGTGGGTTCCTTCCTGAACAGATTGAGGGATCCGGACCGGAAATCGCCTATGCCGTGCGCAAATCCATGTGGACCAAAGGGTTGGTAACAGAGGCGCTTTCTGCATGCCTTGACTGGATTTTTATTAAGCCCGAGATTCATTTTGTACATGCGGTAACTGACAGGGAAAACTTTGCATCCCGCCGTGTAATGGAAAAAATCGGAATGAGGCATGAAAAAGATGTTGACCTCTACGGATCTATGGCTAAAGGGAATGGCCTGCTTCCGTTTTATTATATAGATCGCGAGGTCTATATTAGAAACAGGCCAGACTGAAAGCCAACCTGACGCAGGTCCGGCTCGCTGAAAAACTTGGCATCCATGCAGCATAAGGCCATCCAAAGGAATTTTATCCCATGAACCGGTTCAAAGAAAACATGATCCGCCAGCTGACCACCCATGAAGGCCTGCGCCTCAAACCCTATCTTTGCCCGGCCGGCAAGCTCACCATCGGCATCGGCAGAAACCTGGAGGGCAAAGGCATCACAAAACAGGAAGCCGTCATGCTGCTGGAAAACGACATCCAGGAATGTCTGGATGATCTCATACCGCTGTTTGATGCATTCGACACGCTGCCTGAACCGGTCCGGCAGGTCCTGGTGGACATGCGGTTCAACCTGGGCCCGGGAAGGTTCCGGCAGTTCAAAAAAATGATCGCTGCCGTCAACGCCCGCAACTTCCCCCAGGCTGCCGCACAGATGAAAGCCTCCCGGTGGTACCTTCAGGTGGGAAAACGGGCAGAAACCCTGACCGCCATGATGGCATCGGCACAGCTGCCGGATGAACCAGAACCCCTGGTCTGACCCGCATGAAGGCCTGCGCCTCAAACCCTGCTGCTGCGGCCTTGATGAAAAAAACGATTTTTGTTTGATTGGTCAGCCCTCGGCCGAGGCGGTGGAAAAGCGGTGAAAGTCGAATCTCAGCTGCATGCGGCCGGGCGGGCAGCCCTCTATCTGGAGGGGATGATAAAGATTTGAATCTTCAGCCGCAATTTTGAAGGATGTAGGGGATACTGAACTGGGTCCAGTGGGAACCTTTATCGGGCACTGTGGATTCCTTCCTGAACAGATTGAGGGATCCGGACCGGAAATCGCCTATGCCATGCGCAAATCCATGTGGACCGAAGCTTTTGGTCATCATGTCGAGAGGGAAACCGCATGAATGAAGATATCGTACAAATAAAGAATCACGATCCATCTCAGTCTCTTTTCCAGGATATCAAAAACCTGATTGAAACGGGACGTTCCAAGGTGGCAGTTACCGTCAATAAGGCTTTGACTCTTCTTTACTGGCAGGTTGGGCAGCGCATCCATAAAGAGATCCTGGTCCATGAGCGGGCCGAATACGGAAAACAGATTTTGCAGACACTGGCTGCAAAATTAACAGAAGCTTATGGACAGGGGTGGAGCGAAAGAAATCTGGCCTACATGGTTAAATTTGCACAAGTTTTTCCTGATCCTGATATTTTGCAGGCACTGTGTGCAAAATTGAGTTGGAGCCATTTCAAAGACTTGATTTATATTCAAGACCCTCTCAAACGGGAATTTTATGCGGAAATGTGCCGCCATGAAAGCTGGAGCGTACGAACCCTGAGAAAAAAAATCGATGCCATGCTTTTTGAACGCACCGCCTTGTCCAAAAAACCCGATGAAGTCATTGTTCAGGAACTGAGAGACTTGCGGGAAACTGATAAATTATCGGCGGATCTGGTTTTCCGTGACCCGTATTTTCTTGACTTTTTGGGACTCCAGGACCGGTACGTGGAGAAAGATATTGAGGATGCTATTTTACGGGAACTGGAGCATTTTTTGCTTGAGCTTGGCAGCGGATTCGCGTTTTTGGCCCGCCAGAAACGGTTTCAACTGGACAATGACGATTATTACATTGACCTGCTGTTTTACCATCGGCACCTGAACCGGTTGATTGCCATTGACCTGAAGCTGGGGGATTTCAAGGCACAGGACAAAGGCCAAATGGAGCTGTATCTCAGATGGCTTGCCAAAAATGAACAGCATCCGGAAGAAAAATCACCCCTGGGTATTATCCTTTGTGCCGGGAAAAAGCAGGATCTGGTGGAGCTGATGGAGTTGGGACAGTCCGGTATTCATGTGGCTGAATACCTCACGCTTCTGCCGGAAAAAGCCCTGTTGCAGCAGAAACTGCACGATGCCGTCACCAAGGCCCGGCTTCGCCTGGAAAACAGGAGAGCAGAGGACGAATGACGTTGGAAACCAAGAAGGCTTTACAGTTCAAGATCAAACAGATATGTTGCAAAAGGACATAGATGTTTTCGACCCTCCCATCATTTACGTGCGGGGGTATGCCGGAAGCAAGGGGACTGTGGAGTCCACTGTGGACCGGCCTTACTATGGCTTCAATCTCGGCTCCACCCAGGTGCGGGCCAAATGGGCCGGTCTCGACAGCGATCTCCCCGCCACAGGCAAACGCTATCCCCGCAATGACAACATCCGCTTCCCCCTGCCGTCAAAGAACCTGGACCAGGGAGATCTGGTGCTCCGTGTCCGGGATGAGCGCAGCAACGCCACCCGGCATTTGCTTTAAGGAGAACAAAATGAACATACCGATGTATCAGGT
>JAABSS010000294.1 GCA_011390235.1 Desulfotignum sp. | reverse complement strand
AGCACAGAAAGGGGGCGTTCATTGAACCGGCGTGTTGAACTCCATCCAATGAATTTATAATATAGGTGAAGCACCCCGGGAGCGGCAGTCATGACGGTTTAAACCCCGAAGTATTGCCGACCTACCCGGGTCCACCCGGGGTGCAGGTCCCATAACAATTAATAAATATGAGAGGAATATACTATGTTGTGGACAGTTGTAGTCGTCATGTTAATACTTTGGGTGCTGGGATTGGTCAGCAGCTATACCATGGGCGGATTTATTCATATCCTGCTGGTATTGGCGGTCATCGTCCTGTTGGTTCAGATCATTCAGGGTCGGAGATCCCAG
>JAABSS010000293.1 GCA_011390235.1 Desulfotignum sp. | reverse complement strand
TGGGTTTAAAGCTCGGCGGGCTAAACCGCCGACTGAAAGCGAATACGTCTGAAAGACGGTGGTTTTAAACCACGGGCATAAAAAACGGCTAAAGCCTGCACAGTAACAATCAATCGGGAGAAACGCCATGAAATCAAGGACACGGGATAATGCAGAAGGTACCCTGCACAAAGTCAAAGGAAAGGTAAAAGAGACGGTTGGGAAAATGGTCGGAAATCCTGACCTGAAAACCGAAGGTAAAATTGAGAAAATTGAGGGAAAGATTCAGGAGAAACGCAGCCGGATAAAGAAGACATTTGGTGAGTAAAATGAAACGGCAAAAGGAATCGCTCAGTTCATGCGACACATTGCAACAAGAGGCCGGCTTACAGTCGATGATTAAAAATGCCATTCATAAGAATATCATCACCCAACCGGAGTATGAGAAAATAGTGACGCTGTCCGAACAAGACCTTATGATCGAAACCCCTGAAAAAAGATTGCTTGATCATCTTCAGGATTTGATGGGAAATGTCCGTTAAAGGAGATCCAATGAAAATTTCAACGTGGCTGGATAAAAAAACGACACAAAAAATTGATGTGTCGCAAATCAAACTACCGGCAGATATTTCTTATGATAATGATCCGATGGAATAGAAAACTGGCATCCTCCGCTTCTTTTTTCATTCAGTATCTCAGTAATCCTGTTTGTGGGCACATCCAGGCTTTTTGCAAAAGCTCTGGCTGATAAATTCAAACTTTCAAGCTCTTCCCTTAATATTTCGCCCGGATGAACCGGAGGCATTTTATTCTGCATTTTTTTCTCTGCTGTCCCATCTACAGGACAGGATTCTTCAATATACAGTGTTTGCCTGATGGATAACCAGGTGTCGGTTTATTATTTTGTAAAAATAATTGGTTATCGCAAATATCCAGGAGGAGGTGGACGCAAAATGGTCAAAGCTGCTTGCTCTGTGTAAGCAGTGATCACCAGAAAGTTGCAAGCGTTTTCACAAATCAGATTTCTGCAGACAACATAAAAGATTTTTACAGAACAATCTGACAGCAGGCAGATAATCTTAAAATGTAAAAAAGGAGAAACAACCATGAGAACAGATGAACTTATCAAACAATCTGTTGTATACGAACTGAGCAGAGATACCCGTGTGGATGCATCCAAGGTTGAGGTGACCGTGGATAACGGCCAGGTTACCCTGACCGGTGAAGCACCCACGCTTCTTGGCAAATCCGCAGCCACGGACGATGCCCTGGCCATTCTGGGTGTGATTGAAGTGGATAATCTGATAGTGGTCAAATACCCATCCTCCATTCGCGTACCCACGGATGCGGAAGTCAAGTCAAATATCCTGATGAAACTGGCCGGGAGCCCGGATATCGATGTGCTGGACCTGGAGGTGACAGTGGATGCCGGTGTGGTGACCCTGCGGGGTACGGTTGACGCCTATTGGAAAAGAAGTTTTGTTGAAAACCTGGTTGCGCCTGAAGCCGGTGTTATTTTCATTGAAAATCATGTGGCGGTTACGCCCACCGATGAGGTCCTTGACAAGGCAATAGCAGAAGATATTGTCACCTCTCTGGAAGCACGGGCCCTTGTAAATGCAGATGATATAGAAGTATTTGTTTCCGACGGCGCGGTGGAACTTACCGGTTCTGTTTCGGACTGGGCAGCCCGTGAGGCAGCTGCTAATGCAGCACTTCACACAGCAGGCGTAAAAAGCCTGCAGAACAATCTGTTGATAAGCAGACTGTAGGTTTTTGGGGTTCCTTTGTTCCCGGCCAGCTGACTGTCCTGCCGGAACAGGGGATACCGGAAACCAGTGAGTCTCAATCAATGGTTCAGGATGTATGGCCTGCCTCAGCTGTATTCTGGCCGCTGGTGGATCTGCCCCCTGAAATGGCAGGCACCTGTGCCGGGCTTGCCCATCCTGCGGTTGTTGAATACCCTTTACCAGGCCGGCCTGGAGGTGATTCTGGGTGTGGTGTACAAATAATGCTGTGTGCCGGTTCTCCCGATACCAGTGACATTGCTGGGGAAAAAATACATTGACCGAATTTATAACAGTCATTATAATGATCATAATTAATTTTTTCCCATTTTTTTAAGGATAAGCTATGCAGATCGATACCTATATTCCGGTCACTCGGGCAAAAACGAAACTTCTGGACATGATTCGAATGCTCGATGCTGAGGGCAGCACCGTTGCCATCACCCGGAACGGGATTCCCAAGGCAGTGCTTATGTCCATGGATCAATATGAAGCCATGCAGGAAACCATAACCGTTCTGGGGGACCGGGACATGATGGATCAGATTCACCGTTCCCTGGATGACATCCGTTCTGACAGACCGCTCACTGATCTGGAAGATCTGTAGTGACATTTCAGGTCAAATTGACGGCTTCTGCAGCTGACATGTTCGCCCGCCTGCACCCGGAAACCCCAAAAAATATCAAAACCGGACTCAAAGGACTTAATGAAAATCCATATCTGGGCAAGCCGCTGCAAAACGAACTGGCCCTGTTCCGCTCCCTGAAGCTGAAACGGTTCCGGGTTGTTTATCGGATCGATGATCTCAACACAAGGGTGGTGGTGTATGCTATCGGGCTTCGTAAGGATATTTATGAGGTTATCCTTCAGATACTGGGATAAGACAAAAGGGCTGCCAGGCCATGATTGACGGCTGTCAGTGGGTGGAGCAGGAAATGCAGAGATCATACGCCCGTACCAGCATCCCCAGCTGTTGCAGAAG